>CAZSTY010000176.1:0-3781 GCA_964609885.1 uncultured archaeon | reverse complement strand
GGAGGCGCACATACTGATCAAACATCTCGAACGATTGAATCTCCTTGTGCCATGGGTTCAGTTCAACTATCCCACGAGCGAAATCAAAGTGAAACAGCAAGTTGTCACCAGCAACAAGGAGCGTGTCACCCTCGCGAATGCGCGCACGGCGACTCCAGAGCTTGTTGAACCGCGTTGTGAACTGGCGGATCGAACTCATCTTTAGTGCGGAGAGGAGGTCGTTAATCGGTATGCGGCGGTCAGCCATCCCACGACCCTTCTTCTCCAAGATGTAGCGTCTTATCTGAACCAAGTACTGGGAATAACAGAAGCTTGGCAGATCGCGCGGAGACACGCCGATTTCAACCAGCATGTTGAGAAAGTTGCGATCTTTGCAGGAGGGCCTGACAGTGCAGCCGAGACGGTCCTCCTGACATCGAGTACACTTGTCTTCGTGAAGTTCCATGAGTTCGCGAGCAAGATGACGATCCGCATCGGGATCTAGAAGCCTAATCCTCTTTGCAAATAGGTCTGCGTTCTCCTGCAAGTGCATTGTTGAAATCAACCTGCCGTCAAGGTGTAGTCTGCCGGGTCAGGGCGCTGGCAAGGCGCTCCGAAGACGGAGTCGAGCAGCATTTCCCAGTGCAGAGAGATAAATCTATGGACATACTCGAGCCGTCTGTCGCCGTGCTGGACAAATCCGTGGTCTATTGTCCTTTCGCAACTTCCTTCAGCTTAGCGGTCCACGACCGAATCTCCTTGTTGAGCCGCGCGATGTCGTTCTCGTTGAGAGTCGCCGTGGGGGGATAGGACTTGAGCTCGCGGGCCATCTTCCCGAACTGGAATATCACAGGAGTGTGCTCCTTTATCAGGTCGGTGAGACGATCCCTCGTTTCCTCCAATGCTCTTGCCATCTCGACAGCCTCGGTGTGAGGAGTCACCAGCTCAAGGAGCTGCTCCATGATTGCATCAATCGTCGACGGAAGAGCCTTCCCTGACACCTTGCGGGGCTTCTTTTTCGGGGGTGCTCTCTCGGGTGGGGGTGTCGGTTCCGCAGGTGCAGACACAGAAGGACCAGACTCGGCGACTTTCCGGACCAGAGCAAGTGCCTCCGATACCTCGCTGAGTGCCTTGTTGTACTTGCGCTCAATGTCATCTAGCTGGCGGACGATTATGCTGACTATCTCTTTCGTTTCTTCAAACGTGCTGTGAAGCTCGTCCACTCTCTCGCCAAGACCCGTCAGCACCTCAAGTCGCTTATTGAGATCATCAAGCCTGCTCGTGATGTCTGACATGTCCTGTCTGTCGTGGACCTGCTGGATACTCTTCCCAAGGCCCGAGATTGAGCTGAGAATGTCGTCGAGTTTCTTGTTCATCTCGTCTGATGCCGATGACTCCTTCATGGCGGAGATCTCGTCGCGAAGTCCCCCAATTGTCGAGAGAACATCATCAATCTTTGCAATTCCGTCCAGTTGGCTCTTCATCTCAGCAACGGACTGGCCCAGCTCCTTCACGGAGTCAGAAACGCCAGAGTCCTCAGATAATGCCTTGACAACCTCTCGTAGGTCTGAGATCTCAGAAACAAGTTTCTCGACCGTCTTTTCAAGACTATCAATTCGCACTTGTTCGTCAGCCGCCATGATTTCCCCTCTTGCATCTAGGCGCGATATTGGGCGGGTTGTCACTTATGGGTATTTAGCCTTTCGGCGACATCTGCAGCCGTGCCGGCTATCAAAGGCGGACCATCTCAAGCCCCAGCTCTTCCAGTACTGGTAACACAGCGGCCCGCTGACTCGCATTCGTACCCTTCCAGTCAATCAGGGCGGTCACAACACGCTCCTTCGAGCGTGATACCATCTGGCGAATCATCGCAGGAGTGATTGTGTCTAGCGCGTACTTCGGTGCCATGTGACCCACTATGTACTCCTCGGCGAGCACGACCCTGTTGAACTTGTTTGCATAATGCGTCCCACCGAAACCGATAGCCGCACGATCCCCAAACGGCGCACGCGTACACTCCAGTGCTGCCGCAGCAACAGCCCGCGCCCCCTCCTCGTGCGTCCAGTGCTCCTCATCGCTTCCCAACTCCACAAACACTAGTGGCGTACGCATTCTCGTTGGGCCGTGATGAGTGACCTCCATCGTGACATCAAACTCTTCAAGCTCCCGCTCCTCGCGCTCACGGAACAGTGCCCGCAGCGCACATGCGACCAAGCTTGCCGTAGAGACCGACAGGCTTCGTGGCTCCCCGCCGAAGGCAGCTTCGTCACCGAAATTGCCTGTGCTGTGCACCAATAGACCGGGGCGACCTGACTTCGCTTTGTGACGCGAACAGAAGATGAAGACTTCCGCATCAAAGGTCTGCTCCAAGTGTCCGCAATCAATCAGGTCACGACTGCTGGTAATCAATAAGGTCGAGTCACCGAGGGCGAAGATTGGATTGCCCTCAAAAGTATCTCCAGTGTCACGAAATCCGTGTTCTTCTGCTAGGATTTTCCGAATCGTCTGGCTAGCAATGTCCCTCTCGGATGTGACGAGGACTCTCAACGAGGACCCCCCAAGTTCAGTCTATTGCACACTTGACAAGAAGAGGCTCCAAGGTTTCACCGACATCAATCGTGACCTTCTCTCCGAAGGCATCCTCAATCTCCTTCTCGATGCGTTCCCTAAACTCAGCGACTTTCTCTAGTTGACGCTGAATTTCATCGCGTATCCTCAACAGATCGTTCTTGTGATACTCGAGGTTCTTTCTGGCCTCTTCAAATCGCTCCTCAAGCTCTGCGGCCTTCTTGTACACATCGGAACCAGCATATGCGCGTCGCTTCGACTCCACATCCTTCGCCTGTGCTTGGAGGTCCGCAAGACCGCCCTTCTTGATCCGCTCAATCTCTTCTATTGCTCGCCGCCCGAGCCTGTCCTTGAGGGGCAGCTTTCCCTCCTCAATCGCCTGTTTCAACGCCTCAAGTCCCTCAATAAGCCCCGGACAACCGTCGGGCTCCTCTGCTATGGCATGATACGGATCCTCGAAATAGTCATTGAGTGCTCTTGAACCAGCAGGACTTACCCTGACGCCTGTGTCGTGCTGAAGGAACTTCTTGACCGGCTTCTTCAGCGTGTTGAGCTTCATCCTGAGGAGACCCGAGAGGTGATTGGCTTGCTCATCTAGGCTCAATATCTCCGACACATTCGAAGTGGTCCTGAACTCCTCGAGAGCCTTCTTTGCTTCTTCATATTCCCTCTGAGCCTGCTCAATCTTGCTCAGTACCTGGCGGATGCTCTCCTCGTATAGTTCTCTCCCATACGTGAGGTCGCGCAGGGTTTCGATTCTCGCACCAATCCGTTCAATGTCTTTCAACCAGCTGTACTCATAGAGGAGCTTTCCGATGGTCTTCATGGCGTTGATCAGGTCCTTCATGTAAGCGTCCAGCTGCTTGATTGCGCCCTTGTGACGCTTGTCCATCCGCTTAATCCACCTTGCACCGGCGCCCCACAGCTCTTGGATAAACCTCTGAATCTCGGCCTGCATGGCTTCTGTGCCCTCATAGGTTATCTCCTTGCGTAGGTTGAACTCAGCAACAATCTCATCAATCTTCATTGCAAAACGGGCCGCAATACCCTCGACTCCACGGTCAAACGGTATGACATTGTGCAGCGGTATTACCGATTGAAAAAAGAGCTGTTGCAGCTTGATGAACTGCACGATTACGATCGCTACGCTCCCCTGCCCTCCCTGCCTGATCAGCTGGTTACCTGGCAGGAATGCCGGGAAATGGTTCTTGACGGTTTCAGGGCCTTTTCACCG
>CAZSTY010000175.1:0-3783 GCA_964609885.1 uncultured archaeon | reverse complement strand
GCACGTTCCGCGTGACAGACGACGTTGAGGTTCTCCAGGACGCGGACATCATCCTGATTGATGTGCAGACACCCACGGATGCACTCAATATGCCTCAGTACACCTCTCTCCGGGAGGTGAGCAAGAACATTGGCCAGAGGATCAAGCGTGGCGCCCTTGTCATTGTCGAATCCACAGTCGCCCCAGGAACAACGCAGAATGTGGTTCAGAAGATCATAGAGAAGGAGTCCGGCCTCAAGGGTGGAGAGGACTTTGATCTGGCGTTCTCCTACGAGCGTGTCATGCCTGGCAAGCTGTTGGAGTACATAGTCCACATGCCCCGTGTCGTGGGCGGAATAACTCCTCGGAGTACGGAGCGTGCTGTCGAGCTCTATTCAAGGATAGTGAAGGAGAAGATTTACACGACTGACACGCTCTCCGCGGAGCTCGCTAAGACGATTGAGAACGCGTACCGTGACGTGAACATCGCCTTTGCCAACGAAATGGCGCTTGTATGTGAGAGTCTCGGAGTCAACATCTACGAGATAATCGAGCTGATTAATGCCCGTCACGACCGTCACATGCATACCCCTGGCGCGGGGGTCGGCGGCCACTGTCTGCCGAAAGACCCGTGGCTTCTGAGGTATGGTCTGTACGAGTACGGCTCATGGAAGGTTGAGCCGGAGTTCATTGCTCTGGCTCGCAGGGTCAACAACCACATGCCTGTGCACACGGCGAATCTGGTCGAGAATGCTCTCAGTGCACGAGGTGTCGATATCCAAGAGGCCACTGTGACAGTACTGGGTCTTGCCTATCTTGAGAACTCAGACGACACACGCAACACCCCCGCGGCAACTGTCATCTCCACTCTTCACAGCAAGGGCGCGACAGTGAGGCTTCATGACCCGTACGTGCGTGAGTGGGAGTTTACCAAACACGAGATTGAGCGTGATGTCTACAAGGCGGCAGAGGGGTCTGATTGCATCGTGTTGGTGACGAAGCACAAGGAGTACTTCGAGTTAGATCTTGACCGACTGAAGGGCATAATGCGCACTCCTATCATAGTCGATGGTCGCAATGTCTTCGATAAGGACGAGGTGGAGGCCAAGGGCTTCGAGTATCGGGGCATTGGCAAGGCTGGCATTCGCCCGCCGAGATAGAGACCTGCTCCGTGTCTGCTGTCTACCTCCATTTCACTCTGGTCGTGCTTCGGTCTACGGAGAAACCGTACGAGCACAGCCCCCTATCTCTTCACTGGTCAACGACATTTGCCGTAGGGCCTCCGAAGAAGTCTTGTAGGGGTGCTAGGGTTGTGGACATCACTGGTGATGCTGACCCATGAAAGTCGAGCGTCCGACGACAGTCCTACTGGTCTTGTCTATTCTGTTGGTCGTGTGTCTAGTCGTGGGAGTCATGCAGCCCCCGTATTCCATTGGAATAATTGTAATGTTTGTTTCATTGCTGCTCCTGTTGGTCTTCTCGCTCCTGCACGGCATGTGGGCGATTCGCCGGGGCATTGCGGTCTTCGTGCTGGTCGTGGTCGTGGTGACATTCACATCCGAATGGCTGGGTGTTTCCTTTGGAGTGCCGTTTGGGCACTACTACTATACGGAGAAGCTGGGGCCCAAGATACTCGACATCCCGTGGGTGATTCCCATTCAGTGGTTCAACATGATGTATGTCTGCTACTTCATGGCCTGCATAGTCTGTTCTCCCGTTTCAATGCGTCAATCACCTTGTAAGGCCCATGTTGATTTCTTGGGCGTTGTCGCGAGGGCCTTTCTGACAGGACTGTTCATGCTCGGCTGGGACCTGGTCAATGACCCCCTCATGGCCAATGGTGTTGGGGCGTGGGTGTGGACAAATCCGAACGAGTTCTTTGGATTGACGTACGAGAGGGTTCCTCTGTCCAACTTCATCGGGTGGGTTATAGTGTCCGTGCTTACGGTCTTGATCTTCGAAACTCTGGCGCACAGGATGGACACCAAGCCCAGATGGATCTCTGGAACGCCTCGCAGTATTGCAAACATTCTGGTGCTGGTACCGTTTCTATTCGCCTTTGCGATTCAGATACTCGACGCGTTCGGGTTGGGCCTCGCTAGACTTCAGCAACCGGTTGGTTTCATACCGCCCATTCTCGGAACTATTGCCATGACAGCGGCGGCAGTCATCACACTGCTTGGATATCGCCGTGCTATCATGGCCTACAGGTCAGCCGAGGCCTTTGGACCACAGCCGCAAGTGAGTTTGAATCATTGAGTTTCGTGTTCATCTCTTGGCGAACTCTCTGCTCCTGACGGACACGCTCTCTTTCAGTTTCGTATCTGTGAGAATCCTTGGGAGTTCGTGCGCGAGCGGGCTGACATATTCTCAAGTCCTCCAGCGGCAAGCCGACATCGTGCACTCACCATATCAATATCTTGGGAGGACGCAATGTCCGTGATTCCTTTCCTCGGTGCCAAGGTCCAAGCTTGGAGTGATTGTTCTCACAGAAACAGACCTTATGTGAGTGTTGGATGAAGTTTGCTGACGCTCATCGGGAAGTTCTCGGATTCAAACACTGAACGTCCACCGCTCAACACATTGGTCTTAGTCCCATGCCTCTAGGCCCTCCCCTGTGACAAGCGCAGTGAAGACCTCCTCGAGGTTTGCTGCCTTGAACTTGTCCTCCAGTTCGTCCGGCTTTCCTACCGCCACAAGCTGGCCCTTGTTGAGGATTCCCACACGATCACAGAGTTCGGACACCTCATGGAGGTCGTGGGTGGTGAGGACAATCGTCCTGTTCTCTTGCGAGCTGAGCTTCTTCAGCATATTGCGAACGACTCTCGCGCCAAGTGTGTCCACGCCAGTCGTCGGCTCGTCCAGAAAGACTAGCTCGGGCTCGATGATGAGCGCTCGGGCCACGAGCACCTTGCGTTTCATACCACCGCTGAAGCTCTTGACTTGGTGATGCTGTCGGTCCGTCAGACCAATGATATCCAGAAGCCTGTCAGCACGACGATTCAGCTCGTCTTCTGGAATGCCGTATAGTCCCCCATAGTATATGAGGTTCTCGCGGGCCGTGAGCCGCTCGTATATCCCCGCCTCCTGAGGGAGCAGTGCGACTCTCTCCCGGATATAGTCGATGTCCTGAGTCACATCACGCCCCAGCACGAATGCTCTTCCAGATGTCGGCGTGAGCAGCCCAACCAAGAGCCGTATCAATGTCGTCTTGCCTGCGCCATTGGGCCCCAGGAGGCCGAACACTTCCCCACGTCTGACCTCTAGGTCTATTCTGTCGAGAGCAACAATCTCGCGTTTCCTACCTCTCTCAAAGATCTTCGTCAGGACCTCGGTCTTGATCACAGTGTCCGCCATCATAAGGGGCTCCTGTCAGATGCTCTCGGGAATGTGTCTGACCTCTGGGAAGGGAGGCTCGCCCTTTATCTCATCACGCAGAAACTCGTAGGCCCTCTTGATGTTATCGGCCTCCCCCTCAACTAGCAAAGTGACACACCCTTCGGCCCCGTTCACTCCACCAGCTGCGATAGGCACGGCACTGACATCGAACAGGGTTTCCAAGGCGTCAATCTCGGTGTACGGAATCCCCTCGTGTATCGCGATGGCACCGACCGGTACTCCCAGCGCGTAGTCCCACTCATTCATCCCAATCCGGCCACAGAACTCGTCATAGCTTGACGAGATACACTTCTCAAGACCGATTGGCATGATCAACTGAATGTTACGTGCAGCAACTGCTCCAAGAAATGTCCCCACAGTGCCACCTGTTTCGCTGGCAAGAAGGATTATCGGAAGGCCGTTCAC
>CAZSTY010000174.1:0-3785 GCA_964609885.1 uncultured archaeon | reverse complement strand
CGACAAGATCCTCACCGACATCATCAGGCAGGACCGTGGTATTCGCCGTGTCATTCTGGTCGACAAGACCGGATTGACAATTGCACATGTATCACGGTTGGCCTATTTTGCCGTGGATGTGGACAGTATCGGGGCGATTGCAAGCGCTGTGTTCTGTGCGAGTGAGGAACAGGGAAAGAATCTCCAGATAGGGGACTTGGAGATAGTGACATCCGAGTTCTCTGAGGGTAAGATTTTCGCATCGGCGTGCGGCAAGGGTGTCTTATGCGTTGTTTCTGAGGCCGAGGTAAACATTGGCCTGATTCGCCTTGTGATGAAGAAGCAGGGAGCTCAGCTAGCCGAGGAGCTCGACAAGTTTCTTGCTGTCGAACCGATGGCGCCATCTAAGGACAAGGAGCTCGATGAAGAGGACCTCAAGTCTGCACTGGCGGAGCTTGAGCGTGTCTGATTGCTGGCCCTCCTCTCGGCCCTCTTGCCTAGGTGCTGTAGCGCAGACAACGGACAAAGGCTTTTATGAGACTACACTTCTAACACAGTCGGCCTGCGGAGGCTGAGCCTTGAGCCATGAGGCTTCTGGGACTTCCGAGGCTACTTGCGCGTCTACAAAGTGAGGCCACGACATGGTGCCGCTTCAAAACCGGCCAAGAGAACCAGCCTGTTCGAGTCGGCAAGGGCGAGCGGAGAATCAGTGAGGTGTTAGCGTGAGAAAGGATGATAAGGGTCGCATCCATCTAAAGCTGGTCTTCTATGGACCAAGTCTGGGTGGTAAGACCACGGCATTACGGTGGCTCTATGGTAAGGTCGAGGGTCTGCAGAAGGGCGAGTTCACTTCTATTGAAGATGAAACGAACCGAACTCTCTTCTTCGACTACGTCCCGATGAGTGCAGGCGGTCGCGTCCTTTTTGATGTCTTCACCGTGGCCGGTCAGAAGCGCCACCGGCACCAGAGGAAGGTGGTTCTGCAGGGTGCCGACGGGATTCTATTTGTGGCCGACTCTTCTCCAGATCAGCGAGAGGAAAACGTGGAGAGCTTTGAGGAGCTGAAGATGTTTCTCGGCGACGCGCTTGGTCGTGAGATCCCCATCGTAGTCATGCTCAACAAGCGTGATCTGCCCAACAGGATGTCCCGCGACGAGATGCTCGACCTTCTCGGTCTTGGTGGGAATGTCCCCATCTATGAAACAATTGCTGTACAAGGCGTAGGAGTTAAGAGAGCATTTCACGCCATAGCACGAGAGGTAATCCTCAAAAGACTGTATAAGTAGCACCCAGGTGAGCACAATGAGTGAGTCCCGTGGAGAAACTCTTGAGAGCGTACTTAACGAGCTGCAGGGAAACATCCCAGAGATCGAGGCCTGTGCCATCGTGAGTGTGGAGGGTCTTCCAATCGTTTCAGCATTGCCGGCTGATGTTGATGAGGCCAAGCTGGCAGCCATCACAGCTGCAATGCTCACGCTTGGTGAGAAGGCCGCTGTTGAGCTGGGCAAGGGTGAGCTTGAACAGGTGAACGTCAAGGGCGCTGACGGCTGGGTGCTCGTGGTCCAAGCAGGAATGAATGCATGCCTGACGGTTTCAACGACCGCAACTGCAAAGATTGGGCTGGTATTCCTTGACATGAAACGGGCGGCCGAGAAAGTAGCCTCAATGATTTGACCTTGCCGAAACACTCTGGTACGCATATTTCCGCATCACAATCCTAATACATCTACACTACAACGCCCCAAAGACGGGGGTGCAGACTTGAACCTAACAGGTCCCATGTACCGACTATACGAATACGTGCTCTATAGGCAGTTGAACAAAGAGAGGGCACCACGCCACGTCGGTATAATCCTCGATGGGAACCGAAGGTATGCTCGCGAACACGGTCTTGATGTTCCATGGTTCGGGCACCGTCTTGGTGCACAGAAGGTGATGGAGGTCCTGCGCATTCTCTGGGAGGCGGGGGTGAAGGTCTGTACGCTCTACACATTCTCCATCGAGAACTTTCAGCGAAACGAGAGAGAAGTCCGAGAGATCATGGAGATTGCAAAGGAGAAGTTCACAGAGGTCGTAAGTAATCCTGATGTGCACAGACATCGAGTCAAGATAAATGCGATTGGGCGAGTCGATCTTCTGCCGCCCGATGTACAAGATGCAATTCGCCTAGCTGAGGAGTCCACTGCACACTATTCAGACCACATTCTAAATGTGGCCATTGGTTATTCTGGTCGCACAGAACTGGTCGATGCGGTACGCGAGATTGCTCGCAAAGTCGAGGCGGGGGAGCTCTCACATGCGGATATTAACGAGTCGGTCATCGAGGAGCATCTCTACACCCATGGCATCCCCGATCCCGACTTAATCATCAGGACATCCGGCGAAGAACGTCTGTCGGGATTCCTACTTTGGCAGTCTGCCTACTCTGAGCTCTACTTCGCACAGATATACTGGCCCGCAGTACGTCGAATTGACATCTGGCGTGCACTGCGTTCGTATGAGCGCCGTTCGAGGCGTTTCGGAAAGTGAGAGGCAGTGTGCCTCTCTTGTAGGGGATTACTGCGCTTTATATTTGAGGCTCACATTACAGACACGGATGTCACTAGGGCGGACTATCGACCACTAAGGAGAACAGTAGATTGGCAAGGACACCATTGGATGTCTACAAGGGGATCGCATCGGTGGAGATACCCAGTGACGTTTCCAAAAGGATGATGCTTGTCGCAAATCGCTTCTCAGACCTCAGTTTTGCTGGCCAAGGAATGCCTCTTCACTTGTCAAGACTGATGTCGCTTGTCACTCGACTTGTCGCGTATCTTGAGAGTTCATCCGCGGCGCGCACATCACATCTCACATACGCTGTGGATGTCTTGGACCACTTCATGTCAACTTCTCGCTGGTGGATGATGAGCCGCGAAGATCCCGGTTTTATAATACGCCCCCCGTCACGTGACCCACGCCAACTGATCAAATCACTCTCTAGCGTGAGCCTTAGTGGAGGCACACTCTCTAGAATAAGTGGTGCTGCCGAGAGACTTGAGTCATTTCTTAGGGAGCACAATGTTGGCAGTGCGGACTCAAGGGCAAGTCTGCGTGACTCTCTCACATCCACTTGGGCGCTTCTCAGCGCTGCCTCCTGCAAGGGTCAAGGTCGGACCTTGACATCAGAGTCTGACTTTGAAGTGGCGTATGATGTAACTCGGATTATGCTCTTCTATACCCCTCTTGAGGACTTTCATGCTCTTGGCGGGATACGCCTAATCGCTCGCTCACCACTAGTGCCAAAGTTGGCGTCTGTAACACTCTCACCAGGCTTCGAGCGACAACTTGAGTCATCACTCGCGGCAAGGTTGGAATCAAGTCACGTGCCATCCGTTCGGGGCCGGTCTGCTGTTGCTGTGCGCAACGTCCTGACTAATTCCCTTCGCGTGCTTGTTCAGATTCAGGCTGCATCAGATGGACTGGAACGTATCGAAGAGAGCGACTATGCAGACATCGTTGCACGCTCGTTGAATCGTCTTCAGGTAGTCGGCATTCCACCAACTCTCTTTCAAGATGAAGGCACGGTATTGCGGCTCCTCTCTCGACTGCCAAGGGACTCCCGCACATTGGGACGCCTCGACCTCATAATGCAACGGTTGGAGAACCTTGTTGCTGATGCTCAGAAGCGTGATTTTCTGCTTCACTATGCTCGATTGGTGCCTCGCCTAATCTCCTTGGTCTTGCTCCTGTCTTCGGCGACCAGCAACACTAGTGAACAGTTGAAAGATATTGATTTGAAGCGAGGCCTAAACCTCACGGCACCT
>CAZSTY010000173.1:739-3807 GCA_964609885.1 uncultured archaeon | reverse complement strand
ATCCCCCAGTACGGCGTCGTCATGCCGGTGGTTGTTCTCGTCCTCTTCGCCCTGCTCGTGGCCGTGCTCTCTGAGCTGTCAGCCACGGTCAAGGGTCACGTTCCGCGCGGTCTGCCGGACGGACTGGCAGTCATAGGTTTCGCGTTTGCCCTCTTGTACACCTATCTCCTCGGAGTAGATGTGTGGGCGAACGGAGCCAAGACCTACGTGTGGTCATGGGCTGGAACGACATTTGGCCCTCCGGTGGGCGTGGTGATGGGCGCTGACCAGCTGTCCGTCATGCTAATGGGCCTGTTCTCATTCATGGGCCTTGTCGTGTCCATCTACTCAATCGGGTACATGAAGGAGGACACCGGTCTCCGGCACTACTATGCGCTACTGCTCATCATGGTCGGTGCAATGAACGGCGTCGTGATCTCGGGCGACCTGTTCACGCTCTTCATGTTCTACGAGACCATGGGCCTGACGAGCTTTGTCCTCGTCGCCTTCAGGCGCAACTGGGAGGGAATCGAGGCTGCAATCAAGTATCTCATGATGTCTGCTGTCGGTTCCACGCTCATCCTGTACTCGGCAAGCTATCTGTATGGCCTGACTGGCACTCTCAATCTCGGCGAGATGTCGGCACTGCTGCAGGCCCACCCCGACCAACCAATCGTACCTATTCTCATTGCGCTGATGACTGCAGGCTTTGGGGTCAAGGGTGCAGTTGTGCCCTTCGCGGCGTGGCTTGCTGATGCTCATCCAGCAGCGCCCAGTGGAATCAGTGCTATGCTCTCTGGTGTGGTAATTAAGGTCGGTATCTACGGTATCATTCGGATGAACACTCTTCTGTTCCCGATACGGACCGTCTACTTCAACTGGCCATTGCTCATCGCGGTATTCGCCGTTGTGACAATGACGGCAGGGAACTTCTGGGCATTGACGCAGACCGACCTAAAGCGGATGCTCGCCTACAGTTCCATCACGCAGATAGGATTCATCCTCTTCGCATTTGGAACCGCTACCGAGTTCGGGTATCAGACAGGCTCCTTCTATATCATCAGCCATGCTCTCACAAAGGGCCTGTTGTTCCTCTGTGCTGGTGCGTTCCTCCACGCAATCGGGAGCCGGGACCTTGATGACCTGCGTGGCATAGGGAAGAAGATGCCTGTGACAGGTGCGTTCTTTGCCATTGGCATCCTCTCGCTGATGGGCATGCCGCCGCTTGCCGGATTCTACGCGAAGTTTCTGATACTCGCTGCAGGCGTACAGGCTGGCCTTACTGTCAGCGGCTACTATCTCGTCTTCAGCGCACTTGCGATCTTCAACGCGGTATTGGCACTCGGCTACTATCTGAGGATGCTGTCCACGGTCTGGTTCAAGCCCCTCTCGGACAGGGCAGCGTCGGCCCATCGAACAAGCCGCTCGATGGCAATCGGCATGGGAATCCTGGCACTGGCTCTCGTGGTCATAGGCATCTACCCGGCTCCCGTCTATGCCATTGCTGAGGCCGCCGGGAGCGCACTGATGAACTTCTCTCAGTTCGCTGCATTGCTCAGTGGAGCTCCGTGAGAAGCGGAGCAGGTGGTGTTCCCCCTCGGGGGAGACCACTCCCACTCTCTTTCTGTCCCTCACACTCTGCGGTGATTATCCTCCACCAGTCAGGAGAACAATCACAGTTCTCACGGCCAGCACATAGACAAGATGGATGATGATCACAGCCAGCGTGCTCACAATAAAGATGATAGCGTTGTCGCGTGGCGCCCCCTCACGTTTCATGATTCTTCTGAAGAACACAATGAAGAGGAAGGCCGCACCGCCCCAGCCGAAGGGTACAATGGCTGGCATCTCCCAGAGGACCGTGACGGCGGTCGGAGGCCACACCCACCACAGAGTTTCTGGAGCGCCTGCGGCCACCTCCACTGGGATTGAGAGCATCGCAGTCGTGATTGCGGTGATGAGTGGTATGCCCCACCATCTCTCTCCCAGCGATGGTGCGAATGCCTCTACGAGTTGTTGCGAGACCATCCAGCAGGCGTAGAAAGAGGCCGACCATCCAAAGCCCATCATGACAGGTGCGCTGCCGATATAGAGTGGATGATTCGGATATGTGTACAGCGTTGGCATCAGTGACACGATGTTCTCGCGTACGATGCCGAACACGAAGCCTCCGATGAAGAATGCTGCAGTGTCCCATGGGCCTCGATATAGCCATGAGTGGACGATACACAGGAGGCAACCAATGATGACCGCGGCCGTTACTATTTCAGCGTGCATTCGAGGCACTCCTTGTTCTAATGGTGGCCGCGCCCCACAGCACTAACACTAGTAGCATGGGCACAGTTGAGATGATACGCAGTGGTTCGCCTATTATGAACACATCAACCATTGCCATTGTCACCAACACCACTGCGATGGCCGCGACAGGCAACAGGTCTCTCAACATCTCCATCTCAGGTTTCCTCCCCACGAATTGCAATTGTGGATTCGGCAGACACTTGGGTTCCGCCTGAGATTCTGAAGACACTCCGGAGTCCTAGAAACAGTGTGATGGGTCCAACGACAATGAGCGACAGTATTCCCGCAAATACTAGAATGACATCGATTGCCGGGAGGAAACACATGATGACGGACACGACTATGAAGAGAGCCATCATCTTCCGAACATATTCTACGTCGAGAAGTTTCGCGTTAGAGGCGGAGGTCGTCAGCCTGTCGTCCGTGGGGGTACGTGCCATTATTACCACGAAGATGAGGTAGAGGAGCAACACTGCCACAAATCCCTCTGGGCCGGGAATTCCCTCCGGCCTCAAGAGCGGAAATGTCACTGCGTAGTAGATCAGAATGTATGCGGCGGTGGCCTTCAGGCCACGGTCTCCAAGAACGACCGTTCTGATAGAGAATGTCTTTCCCCCTCTGACAGCGAGGCGATACACCAACGCGACCAAGAGGACACTTCCTGTCCCGCCGACGAGAGCGGTCACCACATCAAGGTGTACGCCATTTGCGATGTTGGCACCACCCCATATCATGAATATGACCGCAATCACCTTGTTTCTGCGAGAGGCAACAAGCCATCTCTCATGTCC
>CAZSTY010000173.1:0-729 GCA_964609885.1 uncultured archaeon | reverse complement strand
TCCTGGTAGGAGCGGAGCAGTTGGGTTTCTCGCTCCTGATAGGATCTCAAACACGAGGACCGGAAGTACGAACGAGAATATGGGGTGCCAGAACAGCACGAGCACAAGAGTCTCTACTATGGCCACTCCCACCACAGCGTCAAAGATTGGTGTCGACCCGGGGAATCCCGCCCACAGTACCTTTGTCACCCACGACTCATAGAGTCCAAAGAAGGTGCCCCAGAGGTAGAGGTGGGGGACCGACATCCTGTGGAGTCTGGAGCCGATTGCCAAGAAGAAGAGTGTGTGCGACCAGTATAGTGTGAGGGTAACGGTCAATCCAAAGGGGTCGAGGAACCACGTTGGAAACGAGCCAGAGAACACCTCAGCAAACACCATTGAGAGGAGTCCCATCAAGAAGAGAGCGCTCTTTCTATTCTCAGCCATGTTTCTATATCTCTCCTTAAGGCCCATCGCCGGAGAGAACTATATAGACCAAACTGCTATAATACGATTCCCGTCACTGGGGCCTCAGCCATGTACTTTGTCTACATTATTGAGACCGAGGATGGGACGTACTACACAGGTCATACCAACGATCTACTAAGGAGATTCACTGAGCATCTCTCTGGTAACTCGAAGTCCGCACGCTACCTCCGGATGCACAGACCGATGTACTTGGTCCATCTGGAACGGTTTGAAACCCGTGGAGAGGCAATGCGCAGAGAGAAACAAATCCAGCGAGACCGG
>CAZSTY010000172.1:0-3809 GCA_964609885.1 uncultured archaeon | reverse complement strand
CATGCTTGGACCTCTGGATACTCCTCGTAGACGGACGCAAGTTTCAGTGCGCTCCTCATGTGTTTCGCAAGAAGTGTCATACGCAGCGTGAACAGTACGAGATCCTTCGGTGGGGTTCCCTCGCACACGTACTCGACCAGCGCTTCGCTCAGGTCTGAGACCCTCTCCGCCTCCTCCACAAGGGACCTTGCGAGTCTCAAACTCTCCTCTGACATGAACGGATAGTATCTGGTTATGGACATGTACTCCTGCATGTGACTGGCCTTCAGCCTTTGAGAAGCCACTATTCGCGTGAACGTATCTTAATCTTTTTACTTCCGGGCGAAGCGTCCTACGTGCTCGTCTGACATGTTTGCTTCGGTTTCAAGGCAGGCCTACGTGCTTCTCTTGAAGCGCCTCTTCAGTTCTGCAGAGCTGATTCGTATCATCGTTGGTCTGCCGTGGGGACAGTTGTATCTGTTGGGAGTTTCCGCCATCTCCTCAAGCAGCCTTCTGATCTCCCTCTCACTGAGCGGCCTACCCGCCCGGATGGCACTGTGGCACGCGGTCACCTTGACTATCTCATCCATGAAGTGTTCTGTGGGAGTCCGGCTTCCCACCTCGACCAGCTCGTCAACAAGTGACGTGAGATCCTCGGGCCCGGCGTGCCGACCGAGTATCTCAGGTACAGCTCTGATTACGATCTCGCGATCTCCAAACGGCCCTATGTCAAATCCTACCGCCCGGAGCATGTCAGACAGTGAGAGGAGATTGTGCATCTCGTCCGGTCCTATCTGAAGGACCATAGGTTCCAATAGTTCCTGCACGCTCACGCATCCCTCGTTGACCTCCTTGCGCAGACGCTCGTACATCACCCTCTCGTGAGCGGCGTGTTGGTCAATGATAACAAGGGCGTCCTCGAACTCGAGGAGGATGTAGAGGTTGTGAATCTGACCCACAATGCGAAACGAGCCTCCAAGCTCGTCCACTACCACCGGCTCCGTTGGGAGTTCTCTTGAACCAGGCCCAGTCAGAGGGACTTCCTCTGTGAGCCGCGGGTGCGCTGTTGTCACGCCCGGTTGCTCTGCGGGTGGGGACGCGTCCGTCTGCGCCTCATGACTGCTATCCCTGACTTCGGCGAGGTATTCATCAAGCTCTGCGCTCACATCGGGTGGCCTGTCCTGACTCAGTGCCCTTCTGACTGCCTCTTCGACCACACGGAGAACGGTGTCCATGTTGCTCATGCGCACTTCTCGCTTCGTGGGGTGCACGTTGACATCTACGTCACGGAGGTCCACCTCGATGTCTATGAGGCAGGCCGGATACCTTCCACGCATCAGCAGGGTTGAGTAACCATTCTCAACAGCACGGCTGAGCCTCTGATCCTCAATGGGCCTCCTAAGCACTGAAAAGTACTCACGGGAGCGGTTTCCTCGGGAGTACGGCGGCCGAACCACGAATCCTGTGACCTTGATCCCCGCTCTCGAGTGGTCGACCCTGACGAGAGCCCTTGAGATCTGAGAGCCCCACAGATATAGCAGGCGGTCTTCCGGACGCTGACCCTGGGGACAGTCAAGCACAATTTCACCATCTCGAACAAGTCTGAAGCCCACATCGTTCCGGACCGCAGCGTGGCGCATCACTACATCGATGACTCTCTGGCCCTCCACCTTGGGTCCCGCAAGATGCTTTCTGCGGGCTGGTACGCGGGCGAAGAGATCCATGACCTCGACTGTAGTGCCCACTGGTCTTGACGCTTCACGGATGATCGGTCGCGCTCCAGGCCTCGAGATTACTTCAGTGCCGATGTCCTCCTCATTGGCTCGGGTGATGATTCTCATCTCTGCCACGGCAGCCATACTTGCGAGGGCCTCACCACGAAACCCATACGTGCCAATGGCCTCTATGTCGTCCCGGGAGCGAATCTTGCTTGTAGAGTATCTCTCAAGGCAGATGGCACAGTCCTCATGTAGAATCCCGTGACCGTTGTCAGACACACTGATCCTCTTGATTCCGCCCTCCTCAATGGCCACATCTATCATGGTGGCACCAGCATCGAGGGCGTTCTCAATCAGTTCTTTGACCACAGAGAATGGGCCTTCGATGACCTCCCCGGCCGAGATAAGCGATACTAGTTCCTGGTCGAGTGGCCTGATTCGTCCCATTCAGAACCCTCTGTTCCTGGCGCGGGAAAACTCTTCGATTCCGCCAACGAATGTGCTCTCTATCTGCACATCTTTGATCTTCATCGGGTCGATGGTCATGATGTCTTCGGACAGCACAACGAAGTCCGCCCGCTTTCCAACAGTTATGCTGCCAACGGTTCGTTCCATGAATACAGAGTATGCTCCTTCAAGCGTGTAGCAGCGCAGCGCCTCCTCCACACTTATCCTGACTTTGGGATTGGGGTGTGTCGTGGCGGCCCAGATGCCGTACAGGGGCCCGTAGGGCATCCCGTCCGAGCCAAAGCATATTCTCGCCCCGTTGTCGAGCGCGACTCTAAACATGTTCATGCGGGACGTTCTGTCTTCTCCAAGCCGCTGTTCGTACAGTCCCCCGGGACCCTGCCAGCGTCCCACAAAGTTTGGCTGCATGGACAGGATCACGCCCAGGCTTACAGCCCGGCGTATCTGGTCCTTGGTCATCATCTCGGCGTGTTCGATTCTATGCCTCTGCTCCCTGACCAGTGCTCTCCTCTTCTCACTCAATGCCTCGAAGGCGTTCAACAACGTATCAATGGCCCTATCACCAATGGCGTGTGTCACGGTTTGAACACCGTTGTCGATTGCCTTGGCGAGGAACCGTGTCATCTTCTTCTCTTCGATGAAGAGCTTGCCCACGTTCTTTGGGTCGTCGGCATAGGGCTCCGAGAGGTATGCAGTCCGCGAGCCTATCGAGCCGTCCATGAAGCTCTTGACGCCTCCTATGCGAAACATGGGCCCTCCAAAGCCTGACGTGAGCCCAATGGAGATCATGTGCTTGAGTTGTTCCGCACGGGGGTTGACGACATATCGGGCGGTCAGAAGTCTCTTGCGTTCGCAGTCTGAGATAGGTCTTATTTGATCAGGCCGAACGTTGTCAACGACGGTTGTGATGCCGTGAGAGTTTGCAAGCCGTGAACCCCTCACTACTGCGTCACATAGTTCCTCGTAATCAGTGGGAAACTTGTCATGCATTCCCTCAATGTCCCTGAAGACTCCGAGTGGGCGCCCCTTCTTGTCTTTGACTACACCCTCATGATCCATCGGGAACTTGAGCTTCTCCATCGCGGGTGTATTCGTCACGAGCATGTGCAGATCCACCCTGTCGATGGCTATGGGATGATCCGTGGAGACCTTGTCGAGATCCTTCGCTGTTGGGTAACGACGTTCAGGCCAGACGCTCTCGTCCCAATTGTACCCGCGAATCCATCGGCCAGGTGGGGTTTCTGCGGCCTTGCGGCGAAGAATCTCTTTCATATGCTCCAGAGACTCTGCGCCAGAGAGATCCACGTGGCCTCTCTGGATGCCTGCAAAAGTCATGTGGGTGTGTGCATCCACAAAGCCGGGTACCACAGTCTTCCCGCCAAGGTCTATGACTCTCTTTGCTGACTGGACCAGGTCTATGACGGCAGTGTCAGTGCCCACGACTAGGAACTTGTAGTTCTTCACGGCTATGGCGGTCGCCCGTGGGTTCTCTGGGTCCATTGTTATGATGTTGCCGTTGAATACTACAAGGTCTGCTTCGAGGTTCATTGAGAACGCACATCCACAGCTCCCAACGCGGCCATATAGATTCTTGGTTCATCACAGCCTGCTCTATATGAGCCCCGCCCGAACACTCACGGTCTA
>CAZSTY010000171.1:0-3813 GCA_964609885.1 uncultured archaeon | reverse complement strand
CGAGCGGCGGGATCCGGTTCCCCTCGATGGGCCGGCCGTCCACGAACACCTGCCTCGAGTTGAGGATGCTCTTCACCTCTCTCATGGTCTCCGCGTAGCCGAGGATCTCTCTTAGAAGGATTGCCAGAGTGATACATTCCTCTTTTCGGTGGGGCCCAGGTATCACTCGCGTCGTGAACTTCCCGTGCTTCCTCTTTATGGGCCAGTGCTTTGGCGCTGGCAGTCTCTTGAGATGCTTCTTCTGACCTCTTCTCGCCATCTCATTCTACCTCCAATGGCTCCGCCATCCTCCGTTCGAGAATCCTCTTGCGATCATCATCGAGCTCAAGTTTGACAATCATCAGGTTAGAGGGGTGCAGTGGTACAGGTGCCTCTTTGCCATCTGCCTTGGTCGTCGTCGCTGCATCCACATACACACGTATCTTTGAGTAGTCGACACGGGTCACCTTTGCCTCAGTGTCCCTAAACTGCCCACGCATTATTCTGACCAAGTCACCCTTCCGGACGACCATTGAACGAACACCGTACTCCTCGCGGAGGTCGTCGTCCAGCCTGCATCGGAGCATCTTCTTGTGTGCGTGGACCGGATCCTTGTAGATGCGCCGACGCTGCTTCCGTGGTGACTTGCTGCTTGGTTTCTTTGTCATTCTTCATCGACCTCATACTATCTTGGATGCAATGGCGGCGACACGTGGCCACTTCAGCGTGACCTCTCTAGCCATCGGCCCTCTGAGCTCGGAACCCTGAGGCTCGCCACCGGGCTTTATCAGAACTGCCGCATTGTCCTCGAACTGCATCCACGTTCCATCTGGACGACGGAATGGCTTTCTCTGCCGCACAATCACCGCTTGCAGGACCTGCTTTCGAAGTTCTTGTTTGCCCTTCGTGACCGAGACGTTCACACGGTCGCCAATCCCAGCCTTGCCAAGTTTCCGCAGCCGGCCCTTGTAGCCGAAGACCGTTATTAGCTTCAGCTCCTTCGCACCAGAGTTGTCCGCGCAGACAAGAGTGGCCCCGATGGGTAGGCCACGGGCCATCCTCGGCACGAACTTTCGGATTCCTCTACTGATCTTTCTCGACATGGCTTACTCCTCCTGGGCGGTCTCAGGTCTTCTGACCTCAACAACGACGCAGGAAACAGTCTTGCTCAGCGGTCGACACTCGACTACTCTCACGATATCGCCCTCACGGACATCCATACAGTCCGGTACGTGCGCGTGCTTCTTCGACCTGCGTCGCTCGTAGCGTGAGTATTTCTTGATGAGGCTAAGATAGTCCATCTGAAACGTGATTGTCTTGTGCATTCTTGTGCTTGTCACGACCCCTTCCATGATTCGGCCTCGGACTGGTAGGCTCCCGTGGAATGGGCAGTTGGGGTCCTCGCAGACCCGTTCTGGCGGCGTCACGTTCGGGATGCCGATGTTTCGCACCTTCTGTTTGCTCTTCGCCATCTCTTCACCATCTCCTCTTGACAGGTCGCTTGAGTCTGTCCTCGGGCCGACCCCGAAGGAGGCGACCATCCACTCTGACAACAGTCTCGTTGGGCAGCTGAACATCAAACACGCAGACCATCTTTGGAAGCATCACGATTCCGCGTGAGGTCTCGAGGTGAATCATCTCTTTGGACTCGTCCACGATTGTTCCCTCTCTGCAGACAAGACCGGGGTCGTGCGACTCCACCACGTGAGCACGAAGCCCCAGGATCTCATGCCTGACGAGGTTCTCAGGAGTGATTGTCACCTTACAGCCTCCAGCTCCTCTTCACGCTCAATGGTCAGTATTCTTGCGATGGCCCTCTTGACAGCACGAATACGATAGGGGTTCTCCGTGCCACCGCCAGTGGCCATCTGAATCCTCACGGCTGAGAGCTCGTCATAGAGCTCTTCCAGCTTCTTCTTTCTCTCAGCAGGAGTTAGCTTCCGAATGTCCTTGGCCGTCAGTCGTGCCATCTGTTAGTCGCCTCCCTCGGTATCACCGAGATTGTCCAGCTCGTCAAGCTCGGCAAGATCGACCTCTGCCGCACCTTCCTCTGCGGGAACCTCCTCGCTCTTGGGCTCCTCAGTGGGTTCTGGGGCACTCTCCTCGGTCTTGGACTCTTCAGGCGGTGTCTCAGAGGGTGCCTCTTCAATGAGGTCCAGAGCATCAAGCTCCTCGAGCTCCTTCAACTCCTCAATGTCGGTTATACCCTCAAGCTCCGGTTCTACTACCTCAGGCTCCACCTCTTCGGCCTCGGCCTCTGGGGCCTTCACTAGCTCGAGCTCTTCAGCCTTCTTCGGCTTCGGCTTCTTGACATGAACCACACCGGGCAACTTCGCATCCGGCTTCATAATTCGGACCTTCACACCAATGACACCAGGCTTGAGAACGGCAATGTCGTCAGCCTCGTCAACGAATATCTCCGCAGGCTCGCCAGTCTTCGCAATGGTGGCCTGCCGGAACTTCTGGTATCTTGCACGCCGGCTCGACAGCTTGCCCTTCACAATGATCTCGCAGCCAAGAGCCCCCGCCCTCATCACTCGTCTGAGAATCCAGTATGCCATTCTGCGGAACCGCACGCCTCGCTCTAACTGGCGGGCGAGACGAGAGGCCATGACCTGTGCGTTGAGCCATGGGTTCTCAATCTCTGCGACCTCGACTTGGACGTTGTTGATTCCGAAATCGTGCTCGAGTATATCAGTCAGTTCTCGAATCTTAGAACCACGCCTGCCGATGACAACGCCGGGGCGGGACGCATGGATTATTACCTCAGTGCGGGTCGGCATCTTACGTATCTCGACACCGCCATAGCCCGCAGAGTTGAGCTCTTTTGCGAGGAACTCGTCAATCTTGAGCCTACGGGTGTTCTGCTCGATGAAGTACTTGACTGCCGACACCTATGCCACCTCTTCTAGGACAATCTCCACATGCGTCGTATACTCAAAGTAGGGTGTACTGCGACCGAAGGCTCTCTCAATGTACGCCTTGTACGTGCGACCTTTGTGAGCAGCGGCATGTACTATCTTCAATCGGTCTATGTCAAGACCCTTGTCGTCGGCATTGGCCTCGGCGTTCTTCAGGACCTTGAGAATCATTCTGGAGGCCTTGACAGGATGACCGCCAGCTGGCCACTTCTTCATCCCGGGATGGTGACCACGCTTCTTCTTGTGCCTCCTGTACGGAATCCATGCCTTCTCCTCGATGACGCTCTCGAGAAGCTCAATCGCCTTGTCAAGCATCATTCCTCGTATGGCGTTGCAGATCTCTCTGCTGTGCTTTGGTGAGCATCTCATATTCCTGCCGCTGGCTATGGCGGTCCTGTCCGGGTCTATGCCTATTATGCTATACCGATACGTTGGCATGGTACGACACTTCCGGTGCTAGTGACGTGGCTTGGCCAAGTCTCTCACTATGGAGTGAGCGTTAGTTCTTCGGTCTGACACCCTCCACAACCACCCCAGAACCTACCGGCAAACGTATACAGGCGGTTCCGCGAGCAGAAGTCATTGCCTGTACTGCATCCATCGGTTCTGAAACGGTTGCCCTATAGAGGGTTGCTCGCACTCGAGATGGTTCTCAATTTAAAGCTTGCCACTTGTCCACAGGGACTCATGGATTGTTTCCGAACTCGGCGGTGACACGCCTCAGCGACGGCGTATCGACGGTGCGCTTGACAAGCTCAATGCCCTTCTCGGTGAGGGTGCCCTTCACGAATATCCTGCCTGAGGAGCGGATGTAGACCAGCCCCTTCGCCTTGAGACGGTTGAGACTGGCAAGCACAATCTGAGTCAGCTCATCGTCGGTTAGATCGAGTCCCTTGCCAGGGGTCTGAAGGGT
>CAZSTY010000170.1:0-3815 GCA_964609885.1 uncultured archaeon | reverse complement strand
TGAGTGGAGTTATAGTTCTGTGAGAACAGTTCGAGCTCATGTGCGAGGATGTGGCCATTCTGCACGAATAGGATATCATCTCCGTCAGCCTGAACCTTGCTTGAGTCGTGGAGGTCCGTATCGTACAACTCAATCAGCACAGGGAAGTTGGTCAGGTCGCCATCCACGTCCGATGACGAGATCGTGAGGCTCTTCCGATACTGGAAGCTGGAAACCTCGTGGGTGGTAGCGCCGGTGATGGTGGTGGAGGTCCGATACCACTCGCTTCCGGAGGGGTCCACCAGCACCAGGTTCACAGAGGCTCCAGTGATCCATGGCGTCGTGGCACGGACGGCCAGAGTGTCGGTCGTCTGAAGTGTGACCGTTTCTCCTAGTGTGCCGCCGCTAATCCCGACATCAACCCCAGACACGTAGTTGGAGGCCTCGAAGTCGATGTGCCATACGCCGAACACATCCAATGCTGAAGCGCGAATGGTGACCTTACCACTAGAGTAGTACCAATCAGTGAGATAGGTCTTCGTCTGATTCAGAGGATTGCGCACCTCGATGGGGCGCCAGTCCGGTTGTGGGAACCGCACACTCACATCAGTGACCGCAGTCCCGTTAGGTGCCTCAATCAACACGTCCGCCGTCCATTGGACGTTGGACGCATTCTCAACATAGAATGATGTAGAACATTGATAGTTGCTGTCAATAGACTGGCCTGATCCTGTCAGGGAACCAGCAGTCGCGGCACCCAGTCCAACAGGAACACCATAATCTGTAATCCCAGTGCCGATGCCCGTTGCCGGGCCAGTCACGGGAATTGTGAACAGCGCAACAAGCAATACCACTACTGGATAGAGCCTCTTCACTAGTGTGGACCTCCGTCTCTCACATCTGACTGTCTCATCATGACCGACTCAAATTCGACTAGCAGAGTCACGAAACAATTAGAATCGATTCCGGCGCATCCTTTTGAAGAATAGTCCTGTGAACCGAATCGAAAAATAGAGCAACTGGACGAATTCTCGAACGGCCGCGGTGATGTGCACGCAACGGGTGATTTGGAGTGGGCCGTAGAGGAATATGGTGGCCTCGTAGGCAATCCCAACCCCTTCTCGTGCATGCACATCTCTCCGGGACACACAGAGCAGGGGCTGCCCGGCATCCCAAGTGGGGATTTGACAAAGGCTCTCAAATACTTACGGTGTATAAACCGCGAATGAAATTACTAGGCCAATGACTATTCAACGCTGAGCCAGCGGCACGACGACAGTCGCTCCTCTGGGACCGAGGTATCTACAGCGAGCGGAGATAGTCGAGATAACCCACAAAGCTATACCCGAGACGATCCTTGAGGTCCGCTAGAATCTCAAACATGTTGTTGTTACGGTGGTCGAGGGGGTGGACCGCGATCTGGAGGGGACCGCCGAGCTCCATCTCCACGAGCGCTGTATCCAGACTTAGTCTGTTCGAACCAGAGCTGACAATCCGGTCAGCGACTTGAAAACGTCGGTCGTCGCTCAACACGTTCACCGTGTTCTCAATGACACAGTATCTCATTCCGAGGTCTTTGGCAATCGTGGTCAGCCTCGACGGCGCAGTCCAAGATGGTGGGACCACCCCAGGTGGGGGTCTCCCGAAGGTTCTTGTGAATAGAGCAACGGCCGTCTTCATTCGGGAAGTCAGGCGGTCTGCCTTGAGACGCTTGAACTCGTGCGGAGCTCCCGACTTGGTGATATGTGCGTAGCCATGTACGGAGAGTTCCTTGTCCAGCGAGAGGAGGTACTCGGCGAAGGTACTATGCCGTTCGAAAGTGTTAGCTCTCCTCAGAGCATAGAATGGGACGACAAGCAGAGTGAAACTGCTGATGCTAAGGTCCTCAAGAAGGTCGCAGGTCATCACGACGTCATCCTCGAAAGCAGGAGTGACCTCGTGGAGAGAGAGCAGTACGGTCTGATCACGTACGTTCTTTACCACCCGCACCATCTAATCACCAGCCCATAGGCACGAAGATGACCGTGCGCTGCCAATGCATCGGGAGAAGACCGTAGATGCCCCTCTATATTCTGCTCAACCATTGCCTGTAAGCAAGATCCACGTCGCGCTCTGTAATCGTCTTCCGATCCGCGACCTCTGTGATCTCAGCTGCCCTCTTGGCCAAGTATATGCCAATCTCTTCGAGTATCTGCGCGAGCCTCTCAGCGCCCTTGTCACTCACCCTGTTAGCACCAGCCTTCCTTATGAGGCGGTCAACGGGCGCAACGGGGATTATCCTATCTTTTCGGGAACGCGGCAACTTCTATCTCACCTCAATGCTGTGCAAACGGCACTATCAACGTCACTCGGGCCGTTTCTCTATTAAAGGCATTGGCATCGGAATGCGATGAGCAATGCATGGTGCCACACAGCAACTGCTGACGCCCTCAAAGACCAGGGCCGCGTATGACTACGGCCTCAGAACGACTTGCCATCTCAACTGGTGAGGTCATGACAACGGATTCTTCGGCCTCGATGACGCTGCCGAGTGAAATGTCATTCAGTTCTTCAGACTGTGCGGCAATCCCGCAAGCGTGACACGTATCAATCTGGTACGATAGGCCAAGCCCCGCGGCCTCCTGCTTCACCTGGACCAGGTCGTCACCTGCACATGGTGTCAGGACGGGAACACCACAGACGGCCCCAGTGATCGTCTGGAGCTGCTCGGTGCCACTTGATAGGCCCTCACCGACAATATCACCAATCACTACCGCGTCAGCATTCTCTCTGTGAAGGATCTCACGGGCCACGCGTAGCATGTTACGTCGGCACAGGAGACAGGCCATACTGCGGCCAAGCTCTCCAGTCTTTGGAATGTTGGCCCGCAACATCCATTGTGGGCGCATCCACGGCTCTGTGTTATCGAGAAACCACTTGTTGAGGCGGCCTCTGACCCTCTCCAGGAAAATGTGTTCGCTCTCGTCATCCCGCTCTGGTAGGCTGACTCTGGCACTTCTTGCCACGTTTTTCAGCATCTCCAGAGGGTCGTCAGTATTCACGCCGGTCAGCTCCACGAAAACCCGACTTCGCCGTTCCAAGACCTTGTTTCCCTACTCTGTGTTATTTATGTGTCGCGTGTGAACTGTGTTGAAGTTGCTATTCGGATTCACCAAGAGAATTGCGTCAGCCTGAAAACGCTTAATAGCGTACACGTGGCTGCGTGGTGGGAGGCCGCTACGAGAGCTGAGGCTCTGTACATTCTCGATTGATCCCGAGGCTTGAACATGGCTGAGCACTTCATGAAACCATCTCGGCGCATAACAAACATGATAGCCAAGGAGCTGCGCCTGATCGTGAAGGATAGGGTCGCCCTGTTCCTGATATGCCTGCTTCCGGCCGCACTCATCGGGATGCTCTGGTGGGTGTCGAATCAGAGCGACTTGGCTATAGGACAGACAAACCTAGGCGACAGCGGGGGTGAAACCACTGTCCCTCTCGAGAATGCTACCGCGGAGTTTGAATCTGGGATAGTCTTGGGAATAATCGACCTTGACACCACGCGTACATACAACGGCGTTGACCTGTCAGAGAACTTCACGGCATATTTGAACATGACAGTGGACCGCCTCATAGTGTATAACAACACTGATGACGCGTTGCGAAGCCTCTACGAGGGCAACATCGATGGTTTCGTTGTGATTCCTGACGGATTTGAGGCGAATCTAACGGTCAACGAGCCCACCTACATAGAGGTTCATATAGATGCGACTGATCTCGTCACTCAGAGTACCGTGATGGGCGTTGTACAGACTGCCACTGTACTGTTCAGGTCATCAAAGATGTGGATTCGCTCT
>CAZSTY010000169.1:0-3818 GCA_964609885.1 uncultured archaeon | reverse complement strand
AGCAGGATGGACTGTACTCTCTCTCGTACATCCCGCATAACGAGCATGTCGAGATCGCGACCCATGAAGGACCACGCCTCAGGTCCCATCGTGAAGATGTAGTAAGCAGACTCGAAACCGTGCAGCGTGTAGTCAGGAGTGCCTTGGAATGAGTAGTTTCCCACTTCCTCGAAACCCGGCACGTTGACGAAGACCACATCGCCGAATCCCGCACCCTCGCCATAGTAGAAGTTGATTGGCTCAGTACGATTCAGGAGTACCATGAGGTCGGTGTGCTCGATAATGTCACCACTGTACGCGTCCAGAATAACAAGCCCCTCTGTATGGGTGTAGTATAGGTGCTGGTTGATGAAATTGTCAGTGATGGACTCGTAATCGAATTTCAGGGGGGCAATCCAGTACTCATGACCCTTCAAATATACAATGTCCGAGTCAGCAAGCTGCATCCAATTGGTCCCAATCTGGTTCTTCATTCGCAGATAGCTCGCCGTCTGGTCCCACTGGCGCACCGTCGTCAGAAACTCAACCTCGCTCTGAGGAGTGGCATTCGACGTGAGGTCCTCGAGCGTGAGCATCTCCATCTCATCGACACCAGCTGCCCAGTTGGTGATGGCTATCTCCTTGCGGGTCTCATAGTTGAACTTCCACTCGATGTACTTGTCACCGGACATCTGAATACCGTAGTATCCTGCCTCGATCACTGGCAAGAGAACCACCATGACAATCAGGACAATCGCCACCGCAGTGAACTGTCGGGTGGTTCTGCCCAATGGAAGCATTCTCTCCAGCTTTAGCCTTCGTAGTTCCTCCGAGATGAAGGCACGGTCCTGCATCAACAGATTGACACGGCGGGTGTAGTCCTCGACCTTGAGCTCTCCCACCTCATACTCCTGACGAAGCGCCATGAGCTCACCCTGCAACCGTGCGTGGTCCTCCTCGAGCTGTGCAATCTTGCTGTTCAGACGGGCCCGAACGCTTCCGGACCTGGCACGCATGATGGCGAACACGATGGAGCCGGTCACACACGCCACGAGCGCAACTATAAGCGCAAGATAGCTCATCCAAGTACCTGCGTTGACTGTCCACATCGGGACCGCAAGAATCTCCATGATGATGATGACCGTCCCGACCATGAGGACCTTTGTGAGCAGCACGAGAAGGTCCCTGCGACGACGCATCATCTCAGTCGCAAGGCTCAACGCAAACCGTGCACCAGTCACGGCGAGAAACGTGCAGGCCAGACCAAGATAGAGCTGGTAGGCCTCCATCGCAGGGACAAGGTCAACCACCGTCTGTGCAGATACCCCGGGCCTGAATGGAAGAGAGAACATCAACGCGACCTGGGACGGTGTGACGGAGATTGAGCCGTCTCCGACCAGCATCATCAGGAACGCCACGTTCTGCCCTGTAATCGCATACCCGCCGGTGGACATGTAGAAGCCGAAGAAGAGTGCAGCCTCAAAGAGACGCCAGGCTATCGCGGCCCTCGGCTCAAGTCGATCCACAATAGGCCCCCTAGCATTGTAGGATGAGAGAAAGGTGATGAACGTGGACCTCTGGGGTAGAGTAATCATGCTCAAGATCGTCAGAAGAATCGAGGCGGTGAAGAGATTGTTCCGCAGTGTCCACGTTGCCCAGTAATCGACTCCTGCCTTTGAGGCGTAGGTGCGCTGGAGTATCGACTGAGTGAGATACCATCCGTATATCGCGCCACCAATCGTCACGGCTATCAACATGCCAACAAGCAACATGAACAGAATACGGAATGGCTTCACGGGACTGCACCAAGTACTCGTGAAGACAGGTTCAAGTCTTATGAGACTTGTCTCACGCGGCATCGAATGCCCGTTTGACCCTGTCCGATACTGAGAGGACTGACAGGGACCGACTGGCAAGCACTGACCTAACAGATATGCTCTCAGAAACCCACCTGCATACACATGTCATTCGCCAGACTTCTCCAAGTGAGCACATCTATCACTCCAGATGACTACTCCTCATGCTCCGCCTTCTCAACGTGGAGCAGTCTTGCGTTGATGGCCACAATTACTGTGCTGAGTGACATGAGGACGGCACCAACGGCAGGGGTCAACAGAATACCAGCCGAGTACAGGACTCCCGCAGCAAGTGGGATTGCAAAGGCGTTGTACCCGGTGGCCCACAACAGGTTCTGAATCATCTTACTGTAGGTGGCCCGCGACAGTCCGAGAATCGCCACGACATCGCGCGGGTCATTCCGCACAAGGATTATGTCCGCGGTCTCAATCGCCACATCTGTTCCCGCTCCAATCGCTATTCCTATGTCTGCCTGTGCGAGGGCCGGCGCGTCATTGATCCCGTCGCCGACCATCGCGACAATCAGGCCCCTCGCCTGAATCTCCTTGATCTTCTCGGACTTCTCATGGGGAAGTACCTCTGCAAAGTAGTCATCGAGCTCCAGCTCTTCGGCCACCCATCTTGCAACGTGCTTGTTGTCACCAGTCAGCATCATTGCCTTGATGCCCATGCTGCGAAGCCTTGCAATAGCCTCCTTCGACTCGGGGCGAATCACGTCCGCAAGAGCAATGGCGCCCTCCAATGTGCCGTCGACAAGAACGTAGACCACAGTGTGGCCCTTCTCGAGCAAGGCGTTGATTCTCTCGTCATCGGGCAGCAGCCCCTGCTCCCTGACATAGCCAGGACTCGCGACCACTACCTCTTGGCGGCCAACGCGGGCGACCGCCCCACGCCCCGGTAACGCTCTGAAGTCAGTTGTCGATTGTGGCTTGAAATCACGTTCCCGTGCTCCCCTGACCACACCCTGAGCGATTGGGTGCTCAGAGCCGGCCTCGACTGATGCAGCAAGTGTGAGGAGTGTCGACTCGTCCATGTCCCCGAGCGGCACGACCTCCATCACGGAGAACTCACCCTCGGTTAGTGTGCCCGTCTTGTCAAACACTATGGCCTCGATGTTGCGCGCTCTCTCAAACGCAGCCCTGTCACGAACAAGCAGGCCGTTCTGGGCCGAGATTGAGGTAGACACTGACACCACCAGTGGTACGGCAAGACCAAGCGCATGCGGGCACGTGATGACCATGACTGTGACCGCGCGCTCTATGCCGAACTGCAATGGCTGACCTAATGCAAGCCATATCGACAGTGTGAGCGAGCCAACAACAAGCGCGATCACAGTGAGGATGAATGCTGCCCGATTGGCCACATCCTGCGTCCTCGACCTGCTCTCCTGCGCCTCGCGAACAAGGTCAATCACCTTGGCCAGGTAGGTCTCTTTGCCGACCTTCTGAATCTCAACCTCAACGCTCCCGTCGCCATTTATGGCTCCGCCAATGACTGGGTCCCCAGGACCCTTGTTGACAGGTCGTGACTCTCCCGTGATCATAGACTCGTTCATGCTCGTGCGGCCCTTCCGGATCACACCGTCAGAGGGGACGCGTTCGCCCGGCTTGACAAGAACAATGGCGCCCTTCTGCAGGGTGGAGGCGTCCACATCGACTGTTGAACCATCGGGCTGAACAAGGTGGGCGGTGGTGGGAAGCAGCTTGACCAGCTTCTCAAGCGCCCTCGATGCGCCCATCACAGAACGCATCTCGATCCAGTGGCCCACCAACATGATGTCAATCAGAGTCACGAGTTCCCAGAAGAACATCGCACCCTCAAGGCCAAAGACCACTGCGCTGCTGTACACATAGGCCACTGTGATTGCGACGGCTATCAGCGTCATCATTCCCAGACTTCTGGCACGGACCTCTTTCACGAGCCCCTTCAGAAACGGCAGGCCACCGTATACGTAGACAAATGTCGAGATCCCGAACAACACG
>CAZSTY010000168.1:0-3900 GCA_964609885.1 uncultured archaeon | reverse complement strand
GCTCTTCTCACGGCAAGTGTTTCGTCAAAGGACTCTCTCCACCCAGCAGTTATCAGTGTGCCATCCCGTTCTATGCGAAGGGCGAGGCACCTTGCAGGGGTCATAGGATCCTCTACTAGCGTGAGCACCATGTTGTCCGTGTCAACGACGCCCTCTGGCGTCACCATATAGTCAACTGACGTCACACCTATGTCCGTCCTCCGCACGAGTACTTGGAGGAACCTTGCCACCTCCTTGGCGCTTGCCCGTCCAAGGGTTCCCTCGACCGTGATTGAGGCACGTGACTCTTGACACCGAAGGAACGCGGGTCTCGGTGGAAGAAGGCCCAGCATATTACCGCCTAGAATCCTGTGGAGGTCTTTGGGCTCAGCCCCGATGCTCTTGCTGAGCAGAAGACTCAGAATCTCTGCAATACTATCACCCAGTTGCGTTTCAGGATATGAACTTGCGAACAGAATCTTCCTTGACCACTCCGAGCCCAGACGCTCCCTGAGCCTCCGGATGAGGGAGGACAGCTCCGCAATGGTCGCCCCTGTTGTCAAGACATGGACTCCATCTATCTCAAGTAGCCTCGTCAGAGTATCGACCCAATCTCTGTAGGCCCGTGGTGCTACGAGCACGGGAGGGGTGTCCAGACCCAGTTCACGGATTCTAACGAGCCACTTGAGAAGATAGTCGACATCCGATTCACTGTCAAGCTCGACCTGAAATGGTCCATTCTGTTTTATGTGGTGGAGAACATCGTTTCTTGCAGGGCTCTTGAAGATCTCGGGCAGGTCCTCGGCGCGGATTGTGCAGACCCATCCTCTTCCGTCTGTTGCTCCATATCTCAGGTCTTGGGTAACGTACAGCCGAGGTGCGTATCGCGAGTTGATACACCACTGTCTTGCGATACGACGATTGCTTCGTTTCTGGTCACTCGGCAATGGCACTCGCCCGATTCGTGTCAGGGGCTTTACCAGAAAGAAGTCGACGAACCACCCCTCCGAGAGACCTTGGTAGACATCTCCCAAGATTGGCGGGGGCTTGAGGTACTCGTATGACTTGCGTGGCAGATACTTATATGACTCGGGGTACTTTGAGGCGAGGCTCATAAGGTGCTGTTCCACCATTCTACAGTAGGCCAAGAGTCGCTCTGGGTCAAACTTCTTGACCTGCTCTGCAACTCTCACCTCGCCAAGCTGTACTGATGCGTCAACCACAACAAACCGAAGAATCTCGTTGCTCTCCGTGTCTTCTACGACCAGCACAAGTCGTGTCCTCCGCACTCACAACTGGACAGTGAACCGATATATGGCTAATGCAAACGAAGACAACTTGTTTCGGCTAATGACTTATGTGGACGCAGTTCAAGCACCAACAGGGAGTCATCTACATGTTATGGGTGCAATCGACTGAAGACTTACCTCAGTGGGGAATAAGCAAGGGTGACAGATTTCCATTCTATGTAGTCGATGCACATCACCATATGGGTCGCGAGAACACGCACCAGAACACCCCACCTCGTGCCTACGAGTTCTACTCGCTTCTCTGGTTCGAGCTGCAGAAGATGGCCTCTGAGATGTATGACGCGGACGCTCTTCGGTTCTTGCCAATCGAAGTGGGGCCGGTCGAGCCCGTGGGGAGAGTGTTCGAAATAAGGGATCACTGGCGCAACAATAGCCATGGCTGGCTCGTCGACCGCACGATTGTATTTCCTTATACAGATGATTATAGCAAGCATGGTTTTCCCGAGAACGCAAGCTTCCGCGTTTCAAATGACCGCATATTCCGCTGGACGACACAGGCACCACACTCGCTTCGTCTCATCGGATTTGCGCGCATTGACCCTCTTGATGATGAGAGGGGAAGACCGGGTCTTGCAATCGGAGAGCTTGAGCGTGCGGTTCTAGACCTGGGGCTTCGAGGCCTAAAGCTGCATCCACTAGCCCAGCTCTTCATAGAGCAACTTGACGAACCGATTGTCCGAAGCGTCGTCAAGCGTGCTGGCGAACTGGGCATCCCGACGTTGTTTGATAGCAGGAATATCGCAACAGTAGAGCGAATCAGCGAAATGGTTCAGATAGTCCAAGAGGAGCAACGCGTTTCCTCTCGATGGCCGCGGGTGATCTTGGGTCACTGCGGCATGAGTCCCGGGTCACCTAGGCTCTATGAGATTCTGTCGCACCCCCTCATCTATGGCGAGACCTCTACTCTCCACGGGAAGGATGTGCCACTTCTCTTTGAGTCAGCTCGTGACAACATTCACGACCCTGCACACCGTTGGTCTGACAAGCTGATTTTTGGCACAGATTACAGCTTCCTCTCTGTACAGGCTGCTGATGTCATTCTATACCTCCTCTCCCGCGACTTCCCTGGCGACCCGTCAGACATCCAGAGAATCTTGGCCGGCAATGCCCTCTCTCTTGTTGGTCGTCCTTTCGCACCAGCAGCCCGAAGCAGGAAGAAACCTCGTCAGTTTTTGGTATCTGAAACTGTATCCGGAGTGTCTGTAGAGATAATTCGGAGAGCGGCTGAAACTGCCGATGCTCTGGGGTGGAGGCTGGCGTCGCTCGACTTCATGCGGCCTCCTGACGGGACATGGATTCCACCTGACTCTTTCGCGTCGGGAGAGAACGGTGTGTATCGGGACTCGTGTGTCATGTCATTACAGCGGGACGGAGTCTTGGTTCATCTGTGGCTGCGTTCCCAACCGGGCGGTGGATACGGTGTTGGTGTGATATACGTTGGACGAAAACACCGTGTGATGACAACTGAGAGCTACGCGCACGGTGCCAATGAGTCGTTGTCTGCGTCACTCAACGCCTCGTCGGTGCTATTGTCCTCGGTTGATGATATGATGCTTGAGATTCGTAGAGCTCTATCGTAGACAGTCCACTCATGTTTATATCGACTCAGTCCCTGATGACATCCGTAACTCCCGGCGGAGGTTCCTGCGATAACTCCGAAGATCACACTTGAGATTGTTGACGGAGGCGACCTGCGAGGGTTTGCTCATCTCAACCCCCGCACAGCTGAGAGGCTCAATGCTGACTTGGGGTCCATTGTGGTCTTCGAGGATCCAAACAGCACCTTCTGGGGTGCTGCCGAGATTAGAATGAATGATGAGGTCGCCGAGGATCAGATAGTGGTTGACACACTTGTTCTCGAGGCCTCGTTGCTCATGGAAGGCGATCAGGTAGAAGCGGCTCTGTATGACCGGGACATGATTGCCCTTGAGTACGTTGAGTTCGGACTGAAACCGATGACCGATGATGCAAACACCGAGGACTTGGTATCAAGGGCCGCGGCTAACGTTGCTACGCTAGAAAAACGCATCGATGGACGCCTTGTATATCCGGGCATGTCCTTCAGCTGGCCGGAGCTTGGTGTGAAGGTCGAGATAGTCAGCACTCGCCCTCCCCTGACCGGGAAGAGCTTCGCCAAGCGGGCGTTTGAGGCTCTTCGGGAGAAGACTGGCTACGAGTTCAAGACCATCGGCATCGCAAGACCGTTCAACGCAATCTTGCTCGTGGACACCAGCGGGTCCATGAAGACCACGGACGTCCCCGTGCGTGATATCGCACATGCTCGTGAGGGGCTCAAGGACTTGGCAGGCGACAACCCTGAGGTGCAGGCTTTTCTCAACCGATTCAGAGAAGGCTCGAAGGTAAGCCGTGCAGAAGCGGCGGCCATGGCTGTACTTCTCTATCTTGCAGAAAAGGTCGGACGCGGATATGGGGAGAAGGTCGCAGTGATAACATTCGAGAAGGAGGCCTCAGAGATGACGTTCTTGAACTCCGAAACTGGGGAAGTCCAGCCCTTTGTCGAATGTACCGGCAAAGACAAGGCCTTGGGCCTCCAGATTGTCAGCAACCACGTGGTTGACAAGGTTGACGAGGGAGGAACCCTGACCGACAT
>CAZSTY010000167.1:0-3902 GCA_964609885.1 uncultured archaeon | reverse complement strand
AACGTCTTGTACGCGCTTAGGATCCCGACTCCAATCAGCTCGTGGAAAATGCCGACGACAGCTAGCTCCTCTCCCTTGGATGGCACCTTGGCAAAGGAGATACCCGGAATGTGCAGGTCTTCTTTTTCTCTGGCCTGTTCCTTCTCTTGTTCCAAGACACCACCTACGAGCGGAGCTGCAGGCTCCATGAAGAGCTTCGCATATCTCACTACGTACTTGTTGAAGAAATCCTTCAATCGCTGCCTAATGACTTTCCAAGTGCTTCGGCACCTTGGCGGGCTCGTCGGTCTGGGCATTGTCTGCCGGCACAACATCGTTCCATGGGAGCTTGCACAGTCCGTTGAGACCGAACCAGGTCCGCCACATCGGGAACCAGTGGAGCGCCTCGGCCTTCTGCTCAAACGTGGGTATGTAATTGTGGACCATGTCAAGGAAGATCAACCATGCCTCGTCGTGCTGCGGACCCTTCAGTGTCAGCCCATAGCCACCCTGCTGAGCCAGGCTCTCCTTCGTCACATACTCGCTATACTCAAGGCCCTTGTGCTCCATGCCGATGTCCTGCATCACCTGCTCGTCAACGCCAAAGTTGTCGGCGAAGTACTTTTTCAGGTATGCAATGCCCTTCCCGAAGTGCAGACCGAAGCCCTCACCGCGGGCCATCTCGTGCAGCACTTCCAGGGCTTCCTCGGCCGCGCCCCACTCCAGTTTGTGGCCACCTGTAGCTTTCTCGTCAATGTACCCCTCTGAGAAGAGCTCCATGACGAATGCCATTGTAGTGCCGAAAGAGATAGTGTCGACGCCGTACGTGTCGCAGTAGAAGTTGAACTCGGCCACCCAGTACGGATCGAAGACGGCAATGTTGCTACCACAGCCCGCAATCGTTTCATACTCCGGCCCGTCAACGTACACCTTCTGCCCCTTGAAGGGACCAGTCTTCGGAGTGAAGTTTTCAATGCAATGCGAGCAGTTGATGGCGCAGGATGCCCAGCAACCGTCCCATCCCTTACCGGTGTTGGTAAAGATCTTCTCCCACACATCGTCGAACAGGTTCCTTGCCTCGGGGTCACTTCCAGTGCGGAAATTGCGCGTGGGGAAAAGGTCATACTCGTTCATGATTGACGGAAGATGGCCGGTTCCTACGACACGCATCCTGTTCTGCTTCGGGTCAAGCTCGATGATCTCCTTTGAATGCTCCCGGGCGACAGCTTTCATCGCCTCGAGATCTGCCGGGTTGTTCATGTCGATGGTGACCTTTGCAATCTTGCCGACAATTGCCTTGATGCGCTTGTCACGGAAGACAGCGCCTATGCCGCCTCTGCCCGCCTGCTTGTAGCGCGTGATACCACGACGCATGTCGTACCAAGAGAAGTTAAGACAGCTCATGTACGCGTACTCGCCGGCAGGACCTGCTGTCACCACAGAAATGTCACGACCTTTGTCCTTGGTGTGACGCTTTGTGAGAATCTTCGTGATCTCATGAGCGTAGTCGGGAAGGTCGGAGGCATCAAGAATCTGCACCTTCCCTGCATCGCCGTCGATGAAGATGTAGACATCTTTGTCAGCCTTGCCTTGAATCTCCATCGCGTCGAATCCTGCGAACTTCAGGTATGGACCGAAGTAGCCCCCGACATTGCTGTCAATCGGTATACCCGTTTCCGGGGAGATTGATGTCACAATGGACTTCCCAGCACCGGGGTAACTGGTTACGCCTCCAAGAGGACCACAGGCTATGCAAATCTCATTCTCGGGGTCGTCCCACTTCACAATCCTGTCCTTCGGCAGACTGTTCCACATGAGCCACAGGTCGAATCCCTTTCCACCCGTGAAGGTTTCTCTCATCTTGTCATCAACAGGCTTAATCTTGATAGTATTGTCGGACAGGTTGATGTAGAGGGTCTGGTTGGCATAACCGCGGTCAATCTTAGGTACTTGATAGGTCAGCTCTTTGATTGCCAACACTGCTCACCTTCCACTCTCTCGCCTCACCCGCGAGGTACAGTGGGAGCCGATGGCATTGTTCCACCATTTGAGTCTTGCCTTGTCGCAAAGCGCGCCGGGTGTATCGAGCTTCTACGCAAGTGCCACTCGCTGCTTGGTTCCCTTGCTTCGAAACGTGTTTGTCATCACAAGCAGCCGAATCCCGCCGCTGAACCGTTGAGCAATGGCGGATTGATCACAGACATCCCTTGCAGCAGATTGGAGTCTATTCGTAGTTGGCCGTTTTGTGTTGCTTCACGGTATCTGTGCCAACTCATCAGACTTGCGGGCACGATAGCCTCAGAATCCCGTGTGCCCAATACTAGACATTGCTGCGGACACGATGACCCAAGTCAGACTCAGCGTGCACGACATGCTTAGCGAATGCGGAGTGCGGTTTTCGGCTATCAACATAGAGATGTCGGATTTCGACAGCTTGTTGGCCACAGATTTGCGTTTTGTGGCGTTGCAGAAAGGCACCATGTTTCACTTGTGACTAGGCAACGATAAATATCCCTCACACGAACTGAAATCTGTTATACTGAGATTACACCGGTTCCAAGGCTACACCAACAGGAGGGAAGCTACAGAAACCATCGGCGTTGCTTTGACTGCCCGCACAGAGATCGGGCTGGTGATCAAGACGACGAAGGCAATCAGCGCCCCGGGTCTGCAGGGCACGTGTGCAATGCGCCCCGGATTAGGAGAGTCGATGGGGCGAGCTGTGTTTCACACCGATTTCTGTTCGACAGGCAATGCCATGGCCACAGGCGTGTACGAGGTACATTTGTTCTGCGACACTGTGCTCAATCATCGATTCAGGGCGGGTGCTATCCGTCCGAACTTTGTACTCACTCCTGTCACCAGCAGACCATGGTGCAGGTTCCCATATTTGGAGGTTCATCCATGACTGTAGAAGAGGTAACAACTGGAGGTAGCGAACTACCGCAGGCATCTAGCGCATTGGTCATAGGTGGAGGGGTCGCGGGAATGCAAGCGGCCCTTGACATCGCAAACCAAGGTTACAATGTCTATCTTGTGGAGAAGTCACCCTCGATTGGCGGACATATGGCGGCGTTGGACAAGACCTTCCCGACTCTGGACTGCTCGGCGTGTATTCTGACCCCTCGCCTTAGCGAGGTGGCACGCCACCCAAACATCAAGCTAATGACCTACTCCGAGGTGAAGCGGGTGGCTGGCAGGGCAGGCAAGTTCAAGGTTGAGGTCGTGCGTAAGGCCCGATACGTGGACGAAGACGCCTGCTCTGGCTGTGGCGAGTGCGAAAAGGTCTGTCCGGTGGAGGTCCCCAGTGAGTTTGATGAGGGGCTTGGCTTTAGGAAGGCGATCTACATGCCGTTTCCACAGGCCACTCCTCACGTCTACACAATCGACAAGCGTGACCACGCAGCTTGTCGTCTGGCATGTCCAGCCGGTGTAAACACACAGGGCTTCATTCGTCTGCTGAGTCAGGGCAAGTTCGATCGGGCGCTGGAACTGGTGCGCGATGCAATCCCCTTTCCGGGAACCCTCGGCCGCGTCTGTGTCCGCTGGTGTGAGGGTCAATGTGCACGAGGCAACTACGATGAGAGCGTGAGCATACGCAACCTGCACAGGTTCCTTGCTGACTACGAGCGCAAGCACGGAACTGCAAAGTCCGTCGAGGCCAATATCACAAAGGGCGAACGTGTAGCGGTTATCGGAGCCGGACCAGCTGGTGTCAGCTGCGCATATCATCTTGCCCGGATGGGTTACCCCGTCACTGTATTTGAGAAGCGGTCAGAGCCAGGTGGTCTGATGCGCTACGCCATTCCCGAGTACCGTCTGCCGCGTGACATCCTTCGAGAGGAAATCGACCGTGTCGCCGCCATGGGCGTTGAGTTTGTGTTCGACACCGAAGTTGAGTCGCTGCAGTCATTGAAGGATCA
>CAZSTY010000166.1:0-3911 GCA_964609885.1 uncultured archaeon | reverse complement strand
CATATGGCTACACTCATAACGGCCTCCCGGCCGGAAATCCATGGCCACAGACATCTGGACTCGTACCGGCCGAATTCACTTCGCAGAGCGATTTCTAGATCCCAACATAAACTAATCTCATATATCTCCATGGGCTGTGCCTCTGATACTGACTAGATGGAGATTAGATTGTTTAGCCTGTCCCTTGCAAGGAGTAGTTGAAACAACCATATCCAAGTGATGGCAGTGAGCGCTGTGAGAATCTCGGGGATGGCCACCCCGGTCCATGGTGCCGTTCCACCGAAGGTTATCGTCCACAGGTACATGGATACAAAGGGCAACAACACGGATATGATCGAGAACCATCGAAGATGTGCGAAACGCAACCAGCTGAAACCTATTACCCACATGGCAAATGGGAATGTGAAGAAAAATCCGACCGAGACCCAGAAATGGATCTTGCCCGCGTTCTCCGAAAATATGCCAACGAGAGCGAGAAACGCCACTGAGACCAAGAAAATGAAGAGGCCCACTCTTGTGAATATGTCCTGAGTCCTCCTCAGCAGTTGAATCAGAAAAACAAGTAGCATCGCACCCGTTGTGACTAGCCCCGCGTTGAACACTATAGCAGCAATTATCCCATTGTCGTAGTTGCCGAGGTCGCTGAGCGCGTTATCAAACCAACTGAACCACGGTGAGATGGCTATTGCAATGGCGATACAGATGAGCGCAACGAGCGGCGCCACTGCCCCCACCAGCACATCTCTATTGGGCATCTGTGTGAGTCGCTGCATGTGCACACGGTCTGTGGGAGGCCGTAATAAGTTCATCCGTCGCTGTGTGCGAAGCATCTATAACTCGTTCTGCAGAGTAATACCCATCAGCCATTGTAGGCAGCCGCGCGGAGTGCTTTGTATTGGATTCCTTGGGAGTAATCAGATGTCCATTCTGTGGGGAGGATCTCTCGGATCACACGGGGAGCAACTACACCGCTGGTGACCTTCTCTTCTGTCCTGTCTGCAGGGCAGCCTTTCGCTATGACCCTCTACTCGGTCCCACTACACCGTCTGGGCGACCACTTGACACATCCGAGATGGGGCGAGGACGAAGCATCTGGAGGTTAGGTAAGACTGACTGCGCATGTACGTTCGCGGAACTCATACTGTATTGTGTGGTTCCGCTTGTGATTGCGATTGTCACTGGTACGTGGTGGCTAATCCTCTACCCATAAGTGCTGTCAGTGCTTTTCCAGTCAAAGATAAAAGGTGGGCCGGGTTACAGGCCCAGCTATACAGTCCTGAGAGGACGAGGTGCGGGTTCGTGACCGAGGCAGAGGTCCATGATAAGATAATCTCCCTTGAGGAGGCTGCAAAACTCATCCCTGACGGTTCAGGCCTCTTCTGGGGTGGCTTTGGGTACCAGCGTGCGCCAATCGCCTTTGCGCATGAGCTAGTACGACAGAAGAAACGCGATCTCACAATCTACACGTGCGGTTCAGAGATTGATATTGAGATTATGGTGGGAGCCCGCGTGCTGAAGCGCCTTGAGATTGCCTTTGTGGCCATCGAGGCACTGGGGCTGGCAAACAATGTTCGTCGCCGAGTTGCCGAGGGTGCCATCGAGATTGAGGACTACAGCAACCTTGCGATGGCAATGCGTTTCTTGGGCGGAGCGCTCAACGTCCCCTTCATGCCCTTGAGGAGTCTCATGGGCACGGACATCGTGAACAAGGTGCGGTATCGCGGCGACAAGAAACTCAAGGTGATTGACTGTCCGTTCACTGGCCAGAAGATCTGTCTGGTGCCGTCTGTACAGCCCGACTTCAGCATTGTCCACGTTCAACGGGTCGACCGATATGGCAATGGTCAGATAGACGGCATAGTTGGAGAGGACATCGAGGGGTCCCGATGTGGGAAGAAACTCATCGTCTTGGCCGAGGAGATAGTCGGGGAGGAGGAGATTCGCCATACTCCCGATAGGACTGTAGTTCCCGCGATGTACGTTGACCATGTCGTTGTTGTTCCATTTGCGGCACATCCAATGCAGTGCCATAACTACTACGACTACGACCTCGAACACTTGATGATGTTTCATAAGTTGACGAAGACCGAGGAGGGTTGGGAAGAATACCTCAACGGCTACATTCTCGGAGTCGACAATCACTACGGCTATCTTGAGATGGTTGGCTGGGAGCGCCTTCACAAGCTCCGTGCAAGAAGACCATGGGGATACTGAGGAGGAAGGCATGATGGTGGAGTACACAAAGATAGAGTTCCTGACAGCGTGTGCATCGCGTCACGTTAGGGACGGAGAGAATGTCTTCGGTGGCACAGGAATGCCACTACTGGCGGCTCTCCTCGCCAAGGCGACGCATGCTCCAAATGCGAACCTGATATCCGAGGCTGGATTCATTGATGCTATGCCCAAGAACGTTCCTCTGTCCGTTGCCGACTCCCGATACTACTATGGCTGCTCAGCCGCCATCGGGCTGATAGAAACCTTGGGATTCATCCTCCAGGGTGGGCGGATTGACGTCGGCTTCTTGGGTGCAGCCCAGATTGACGAGTACGGAAACTTGAACACAACATACATCGGCCCATTCGAGAAACCCAAGGTTAGACTCCCTGGCAGCGGGGGTGGCAATGACATCGCCTCGTCTGCGAAACGCCTCATTATAATGATGACTCACGACAAGCGGAAATTCGTGAAGAAACTCGACTATATGACAAGTCCGGGGCATCTGGAAGGGCCTGGTTCGCGTGAGAAGTGGGGTCTCATCGGGGGTGGACCTGACGTTGTTATCACTGACATGTGCCAGATGGATTTCGATCCCAAGACATTGAGGATTCGTCTGAAATCTGTTCACCCGGGATACACCGTGGATGATGTGCTTGACAACGTCATGTTCGATCTCATCGTACCCGATGAGGTACCTGTCACTCCGGAGCCGACTGAGGAACAGATTCGAATCATGCATCAGCTTGACCCCTACGGAGTCTATCTTGGTAAGGGTGGATAGGTGGAGACCGGCAGCACGTGATGGCAACGACGTTGGGCGACTACGCCGCGATAATCTTTGATCTCGATGGTACGCTGACAGACACCAAGAGGTTTCCTGTCCGTGCCAGTGAGAAGCTGTTTGAACGTCTCGGCATAGACTCCGAACTACTCTTTCAACAGTACCTCCAAGGTCTTGTCAAGGATTACTTTCGGCAAATTGATGCAGTTGTTGACGGAGGGCCGTACGTCCGTCCCCTCGACATTGTGAAGAACGCTATCGGTGCAGGGCTTGAGTCCATCGGGGTGAGAGCGGAACAAGAGGTCCTTGCTGCTGCCGCTGAAGACTTTTCGCGTCTTCACCTCGAACTGTCAGAACTACGCCCCGGCACCCAAGAACTGCTTGACCATCTCAGAAACCGCGGTGTTCGTCTGGGTGTGATTACAAACTCGTTCGAGGGGCATATGAACGTCATACTGGAGAGGCTCGGAATAGCGCGGTACTTCGATGTGTTGGTGGACCCGAGCGTTGCACATACATACAAGCCGCATCCGCGGCCCTTCTGGTATGCAACCAAGCAACTGGATGTTTCAGCGCCCGAAGCCCTTGTCATTGGTGATGAGTATTATGCCGATGTCGTGGGTGCACACCGTGCCGGGATTGATGCTGTCTGGGTCAACATCCGAGGCGCCTCACTAGATGAGAATCTGCACCGTTTTGGCGTCGAGGCGGCTCCAAAGTACGTTGTTGAGGATCTCAGGGAGCTCTTGGACCTCACATCGCCTTGACAATCATACCTTAATACGCAGAATACCTATATTGAGCGACTGGGCGGATATTTGTGGTGCTAGCTGGCGTCCTCGAAGACTGGAGTAGATAACCGTGAGTGGAAATGACGAGGCAACTGGGATGATGAAGGCGCGAACGGATCTTA
>CAZSTY010000165.1:0-3917 GCA_964609885.1 uncultured archaeon | reverse complement strand
GTATACATCATCACCAACTTTCATGTACTACCGACCAACCGATACAGCAATGCTATCCATCATAAAGCCATCGGACCAGAGGCAATTTAAGCAATGCAATTGAGGTTCCAGTGTCAAAACGCTCCTCAAAGAACACAACGTAGCTGAATGGCAGGAGTCGAACAATGGAGATAGATCTGTGGACTGAGAAGTATCGACCCCATACACTTGGGGAGATTGTCGGCCAAGAAGCCGTTGTGGAGAGTCTTAAGAGATTTGTAGAAACGCGCAGAGTTCCACATTGTCTCTTCAGCGGTCCCCCAGGAACTAGCAAGACAACTGCGGCGATGGCCATGGCAAGGGACTTGTTCGGCAGCTCGTTTGACCGAAACTTCATGGAGCTGAACGCAAGCGACGAACGAGGAATTGATGTCGTTCGTAACCAAATCAAGACCTTTGCAAGATCTCTCCCAACAGATGGGGCTCCTTTCAAGATTCTTGTCCTCGACGAGGCGGATCATCTCACTGCGGACGCGCAACACGCCTTGCGGCGAACAATGGAGGCCTATGCCTCATCTTGTAGAATGATTCTCATCTGTAATTATTCTAGCAGGATAATCCCGCCAATCCAATCACGGTGCGCAATCTTCAGGTTCTCTCGGCTCGACAGCGAAACAATGGCCGGACGCCTCAACTTTATCGCAAAGAGTGAGAACGTTGACTTGAGCCCCGAGGGTGTCGAGGCAATACTGTATCTAGCTGATGGCGACATGCGGGCTGCAATCAATCTACTCCAAGCTGCAGCCTCAACAGGAAGAACTGTTACCTCGGATGTGGTCTACGGTATCTCTGGGCGTGCAAATCCAAAGTACGTAAGGGAACTGGTCGAAACAGCTGATAGTGGCAGATATGCCCAAGCCCTAGCTCTCCTACGGGGCCTCATCTACGACCAAGGAGTGGCACCCATTGACCTTGTCCGCCAAATTCACAAGGAGATTCTCAGCTTGAAGACGCAGGAAAAGAGTTCGCTAATGGAAAGAACTGCAGAAACGGAGTTCCGAATCGCTCAAGGTGCCGATGGCGAACTACAGCTTGCTGCATTGCTCGCATTTCTCTCAGGAACAAAGTAGGAGGCAGTTTGACTGTGGAGGACCTCCCTTGGGTGGAGAGATATAGACCACAGACATTAGATGAGGTGGTAGGAAACGAAGAAGCAAAGAGATTGCTGAGAAGCTGGTTAAATAGCTGGATAAGTGGCAGCCCCAAACACCGTGCGCTATTATTGGTTGGACCACCAGGCGTTGGTAAGACTGCGTCGGTCCATGCAATAGCCCGTGACCTTGATGTGGAGATTGTTGAGTTCAATGCCAGCGACAAGAGGAACCGAGAGAATATTGAGAAGATAGTGTGGCGGGCCGCCACACAGGAAACACTCGATGGACGTGAGAGAGTGATTCTTCTTGACGAGGTTGACGGGCTCTCGGGAGTTGGTGACAGAGGAGGACTTGGAGCCATACTCAAGGTCATTGAACAAACGGTCCATCCAATCATAATGACTGCAAATGATATGAGTAACCCCCGTCTCAAAGACCTGCTCAAAGTCTGTGAGGTTGTCACCTATCAGGCTCTTGATGCAGAGAATATGATGTTGGTACTCCGCAGAATACTGGAGGATATCTCGGTACATGTGGACCAAGGAGTATTGGAGCAGGTGGTTGAGAGGTCGGGGGGAGATCTTCGTGCTGCAATAGGGGACTTGGAGGCCATTGTGGAGGGCGGTCAGCAGCAAAGAGGTGGACCTAGTTCCATCAGGGATACACGGCGGACTATGGCCCAGACTCTATCCCGACTATTTACCAGTAGTGATGTGGGGATAGCTAGACAAATACTCTCCGATTCTGACTGCGACTATGAAGAGTTGTTGCTATGGATAGAAGAGAATGCACATTTCCACAGGGCGGAGGCGGATGAACTCGCTGCAATGCTAGATTTGGCTTCCTTAGCGGATGTAGTACTTGGTCGAATTGGTCGTCACCAAGAATGGAAGCTCCTCTCTTACTTCTATGACCTACTTGCGATTGGAGCAGTTGAGAGCAGGAAGAGGACCCCATTCCGAAAGGTGGCCTATAATCAGCCCTCATGGCCGCTGCTCCTGTGGCGTGGGAACCGTATGATCGAGAAGAGAGCTGAGGCCCTCCGAAGAGTTTCAGTAGTCGCAGGTGTTTCAAGAAGTCGCAGTAATAAGACCCACTGGCAGCCCATAGAGTATCTTGCTGGAAAAAACAAAGCGGTGGCAAAGCATCTGGCGGACTGGCTTGAAATCAAGATAGAGGCCATTGTGAACCGGTCGCGCCGAAAATAGCTGACAAGGATGCCAAGGCACGATGCAGGTAACCTATGCGTTGTGAGAGATACCTTCGCACACGTCGCATGGCATACTTGTGAGTCTGTAGTTTGAAGGGGACTATCGCCTCTATGAGAAAAAGGCACTCAGGGGGCGCAGGCCGAATTCCACTGGCAAGCGTTGCTCGACATTCTACAAGATCTCTCAGTGTGGTGAGGGAGATTTCGTGCTTGCCGACCAATGCGAGGACACTCACAATCTTGCGAACTAGTTTCCAGAGGAAACTAGTTCCATATACATCTATGACCAGTATATCATTGAGCGGTGTGAGTGCTATATTGAGAAGAGTTGTGAACGTGGAACGGTTGCCATCCCTCTTTGACAAATACCTGAAGTCATGGAACCCACACAGAACCTGAGCACCCTGCCGCATGCTTACCACATCAAGGTCGGACGCGTCAGTCAGCACATAGCGATAGTGTCGCATCAGAACGTCATATCGGGGACTAAACTGCTCTAAGACTTGGGTCGACGCCCAGAGGCAAATGTCTGATGGAAGATGTTTGTTGATTGCATTTAGATCAAACCTCTGCTGGTTAGTGGTCACCATCACCAGCTGCCCAATGCTGTGAACGCCACGATCTGTTCTTCCGGATAGACGAATGCTGTTCGTGGAGTGAAACTCACCGCTCCATTGTGACACCGCAGATATCAGTTCACCTTGAACCGTTCTCAGCCCCGGCTGAGCTTGGGAGCCGTGAAAGTTGTCGCCGAGATAGAAAACGCGAGCCAGATACGAAGGCATCACGTTCACCACAACATCACTCGCTTCAGCAGTCCCAGAGATCGAAGAGGTTTCGAAGAGAACGGGCCCTCATATCTTCAGCCCGATAGCGGTAGATTCTGATTCTACCAAATACCTTTTCTTCAACCAGACCAGACTGCATCAACACACGAAGATGTGCCTTTGTGGTGCTATGGTTAAGACCAACTCGTCGGCACACTTCAGAGATGTTAAGCTCTCCCGCCAACGCGAGCTCTTTTAGAATCTTCACTCGCCCGCGCGATGATAACATTTCCTCAATGGGTATCTTTCTGTCGACCTCCGAGTCCATCTGTGTGCCCCCTACTCGTCTTCGATCAGCTCGATAAGAAATCGTTCCAGCATTTCTGCAGGTACATCTGATAACCCAATCAATGTGGTCTGCCCACGGCGGCCTGCACCTGATCTTCGTGCATCAACAATTCCATGTGCGGATAAGTCTTGAACCCACTCCCATACTTGTGTATGGGACCTCGGAGTTTTGCCATACTCCTCGCACACAGAGTGATACATGTCTTCGAGTTCGCCCATTGTGACGTATGCCCCACGGCTCTCCTTCAGGAGACGTGATGCACCTAGGAGAAGGAGCCGATTATGCAGGGGGAGTGTTAAGAACACCTCCTTTCTAAGCTCAGGGTGAGTGTCAGATTTCGCTTGACGAACATAGTCTGGAATTACTGTATCCGAGCCCTCGCTATCAGCCTGTTTGCCTGCTCTCAGAGGCGGCCCGGAGCCTGAGCCTCACGCTTGGTGTGAGGTGTTCTTGGAGCG
>CAZSTY010000164.1:0-3948 GCA_964609885.1 uncultured archaeon | reverse complement strand
ATGCTACTTCCAATGGCGTGCGATAGTCACGTTCGCCAGATTCGCGAAGTTTCGGTCCATATGATTTCATTCGCCCCGCTTGTTCACGAGTTATCGGTCCCTGTGTGCCGCCTCCTACAGGAAGAACGAAGATGAATCAATTCACCTAAGAGATACTCCGAATGGCCTCAGCAATCCGCTTGTGGTCCGGGATGAAGAACTGTTCAAGAGGTGGGCTGAACGGCACGGGAGTATCGGGGGCATTCACACGGATGATTGGGGCATCCAGCCAGTCGAAGGCCTCCTCCTGAACCATGGCCGCTACCTCTGCGGTAGTTGCGCCGGTCTTTGTTTCCTCGGTCACGAGAACGAGCCTGCCGGTCTTCTTCACTGAGTCGATGAGTGTCTTCTTGTCGAAGGGGACGAGCGTCCTCGGATCGATGACCTCAACGCTGATTCCCTCCTTGGCCAACTCCTCTGCCACTTCAAGGGCCTTGTGAACCATAAGGAAGGTGCCCCAGACCGTGACATCGTCTCCCTCTCTTCTTATCCTCGCCTCTCCAAAGGGGATGAGGTACTCTTCGTCGGGAACCTCTTCTTTCTTGTCATAGACGAGCTTGTGTTCGAAGAACATGACTGGGTTCGGGTCCCTGATTGCCGTCTTGATGAGTCCCTTCACGTCGTATGCAAATGCAGGTACGGCGATCTTGAGGCCCGGTGTGTGCATGAACCACGCCTCAAGGGACTGGGAGTGGTGCGATGCGATGTTCTTTCCACCGCCAAAGACGGTCCTGATGACCAACGGCACTGAGGTCTGTCCGCCGAACATGTAGCGCATCTTTGCGGCCTGATTGCAGATCTGGTCCATCGCCAGCGTGATTAGGTCGCCGAACATTATCTCGGCCACAGGACGCATGCCTGTGATTGCAGCACCCACTGCAGCACCGGCAATTGTATTCTCGGATATTGGAGTGTCACGGACACGTTCGTCACCGAACTCCTCGGCGAGGCCCTTGGTGACCTTGAAGGCACCGCCCCAGTTCTTGCCAACGTCCTCACCCATTATGAAGACGCGCTCGTCGCGTTGCATCTCCTCACGAAGTCCTTGCTTGAGTGCCTCTCTGTACGTCATGACAGGCATCTACGCCACCTCCGCAAAGACATCTTCAAGGGCCTCTTCAGGCCGTGGATACTCGGACTCGATGGCGAACTTGGCCGCCGCCTCGACCTCCTTCTCGAGTTTCTTCTTGATCTTCTCAGCCTCTTTCTCAGTGAGGGCACCCTGCTCGATGGCGATCTTCTTGATAATCTCAACAGGGTCGCGGCTCAGCCAGTACTCTGCCTCCTCCTTGGGCCGATACTTTGCTGGATCGAACCTTGAATGACCCTTCATTCGATACGTGCGGCATTCAATGAGTGTTGGCCCCTCGCCGGCCCGGGCCCGCTTCACGGCCTCCACAGTTGCCTCGTATACCTCAACGGCGTTGTTGCCGTCCACGACTTTGCTGGGAATGCAATAGCCCTCTGCTCGCTGCGCGATGGTTTTTGAGGGACATGTCCACGCAATTGGTGTGCCCATCGCATAGAAGTTGTTCTCAACGACCCAGATGACAGGTAGTTTCCAGATGGCTGACATGTTCATCGACTCGCCAAAGGTCCCATTGTTGGACGCTCCGTCACCGAAGAAACAGGCGACCACATCCTTGGTCTTTCTCATCTTGCAGGACAGCGCCGCTCCCACAGCGATTGGCAGTCCTGACGCCACGACACCGGTGGCCCCGAGCACGCCTGCATCGAACTGTGTGATGTGCATCGAGCCGCCCTTGCCCTTGCAAGAGCCGGTGGCCTTTCCCAACAGCTCTGCCATTGCACGTTTCATGTCGGCTCCCTTGGCGATCACGTGACCATGTCCGCGGTGCGTGCTCTGAATCCAGTCTGTGTCCTTCAGTGCTGCCGTCACTCCCGCCGCAACAGCCTCTTGTCCGAGATAGAGGTGCAGCGTGCCGGGGATGAGGTTCTGACCAAACAGGTCCCATACCTTTGACTCAAACAGGCGAACCTTCAGGGTTCGTGTGTAGAGATCAACGAGCTTCTTCTTGTCAACAGCCATCATCTATCAACTGCCTGTATGAGAGGGGGCTTCTCTGCGCCACGCGAGAGCAACCTTTGATAAAGGCTTCGACACAGTACCAGAGATGAGTGACAACCATGGCTCGCACAGGCGTCGAGGTACTGCTGATATCCGGGCGAACTCTCAGACAGGGCCGGGGACTCGAGGTGGGCAAGCTGAGCCCAGACTACTTCGATGCCGTGAGCGTCTTTGAACTGGACGAAACTGCAATGTCGGTCCTCGGGGTGACTGATGGGGACCCGGTGCTCGTAGAGACCATCGAGGGCTCTGTTGTTCTTCACGCAAGGCTGGGACGCGGCCTTGAACCCGGCACAGCGTTTGTTCCCGCAGGACCGTACGCAAATGCCGTGATACCTGCAGACACATGGGAGAGTGGCATGCCTGACTTCAAGGGCGTGCGCGCAATGGTGTTCAGCGCAAGTGGTCAGAAGGTCCCGTCGGTGGCTGAGCTCCTCGCGCAAATGATGGAGGATGCTCCATGACAGTCATCGAGAATGTGATCTGTCCTTTTTGTGGATGCTTGTGTGACGACATCCGCATCACAGTTGAGAACGGAGCCATTGTGCGCGCCGATGGGGCGTGCGCTCTAGGGAAGACGAAGTTCCTCAACCACACACGGGACCGACTCACAACGCCCACGGTGCGACGAGAGGGTCAACTCGTTGAAACCACGCTTGATGAGAGCATTGAGATAGCAGCTCAGATTCTATTGGATGCGAGGAGGCCTCTCATCTACGGATTGAGTTCTACCGAGAACGATGCTCATAGGGAGGCGTATCGTCTGGCTGAGGTCATCGGGGGTGTTGTTGACAACACGTCGTCGGTCTGTCATGGCCCATCCATAATCGGAGAACAGGAGTCTGGCGAACCACTGGCCTCACTGGCCGAGGTCCGTAACCGTGCTGATCTTGTCATCTACTGGGGTGCAAATCCGCTCTACGCGCATCCACGACATGTCAGCAGGTTTGTCAGGGCTCCGGGCGAGTTCGTGAAGGACCCGAAGAGAGACCGGCAGATGTGGGTTGTCGACGTGCGGGAGACCGTCACTGCCCGCGTGGCCAACAGGTTTGTTCGGTTGGAGCCCGGTTCTGATCTTGAGGTCATTGAAGCGCTGAGAGCCTTGGTGAAGGGGCGCAAGCTGGATGTGAAGTCGATAGGTGGTATATCGATTGACACGCTCTCGGACATGGCCGAGTCGATGAAGTCTGCGAGATATGGGGTGATCTTCTACGGTCTTGGGCTGACCCAGACTCGTGGTCGGCAAAGGAACGTTGACGCCGCCGTGAGGCTCACCCAGGATTTGAACCGGTTCACAAAGTGGTCTATGTTGCCGATGCGCGGCCACTACAACGTCACGGGGGCCAACAAGACGTCTGTCTGGACGACAGGCTATCCGTTCGCGGTCGACTTTTCGCGGGGTTATCCTCGCTACCAGCCAGGCGAGTATACTGCTGTTGACCTGCTGAGAAGAAGAGAGGTCGATGTGCTACTCAACGTGGCGGCAGACCCCGTGGCCCACTTCCCTCGGGCGGCGGCACGGCATCTTCGTTCGATTCCCATCATCAATCTGGATCCCAAGCAGAACATGACATCTCTGATTGCCAGCGTCAACATTCCAACGGCGATGGCAGGCATAGAGTGTGACGGCGCCGTTGCAAGAATGGATGGACTGCCATTGTATCTCCGGCAGATCGTGCCACCGCCTCCGGGTATCCTGCCGGACCGGGAGGTTCTGCGCATGATTCGTGAGCGCGTGGAGGAGGCCAAGGAACAGTGACCGATGAGATTCTGCTCAAGGGCGGCGTTGTGTACGACCCTCTCAATGGTATCAATGGTGA
>CAZSTY010000163.1:0-3971 GCA_964609885.1 uncultured archaeon | reverse complement strand
CTATCTCAGTCGCACGATACTGAAGAATATCAAGGGCCTCCAATACCTAAGAGTTGTAGTATCGGCTGGCAGAATACTTGACTCGGGCAGCGACAGAATAGCATTCCTGAAGAAATGTCAGAGAATCATAGACATCTTCCTGAGAAAAGCGAAGAACGTAGTCCACCTTGGCGACTTCTCCCCGTTCAGACTTGACAAGAAAATAAGGACTCTGCAGACGTTCTTCCAGAAGGACCTGAAGCTGGACGAGGTGACAACAGAGGCAGCGTCTATCCCATTTCACGTGTCCTCGCCAGATTACGTCCTTCTCACTGGTGAGGATCTCATCATCGTGGACGAGGACCCAACGGTTCGACATTCGGTGTTCTACATTGTGGGCGGAATTGGATACACATTTGACAAGTCCGTCGGTGCGGTGCATGAAGAACGCATGTTCAGGGTCGGAACAGACCTGGCGAGTCTGGGAATCGATGAGGCCTACTCGGACACGATGATCTCACGAATCACATCGGACTTCCAGAACAATGTTCATTCCCTTGTGTTCGCCGATGTGTGGAAGAAGAGCACGGCTCAGCCTCTGGCCGTGGGATTCGGTGACCTGCTGATCAAGATAGGGCCTGACAGCGACATCTGGTCCGGTGTGTTCGAGGTGTACGTCAGGCCACCTACCAAGTGAGAGCATCGAATGAGTCTATGGCCATGGTCACAGCACGAAAGGCATAGATGCGGAACGTATATCGCACGCCAACTGGCTCAGCCTCACTGCCGGGTCCCAGCAGAGCTTCTGGCCAATTGCCACCATGCGACATCAGCTCTGTGATGGATTCTACAGTGATTGCGGAAACCCCGGTCCCACTTGCGACCGTGATATCTCTTTGGAGCATCGCTGGTGTGAGGACAGACCCCATGGGGCCCGATTCGTCGTACAGTCGTCCTAGGCGAAGACCAACAAGACGAGCCCCATTCATGGCCCCTGCCGACAGTCCGTATGAGTAAGCAAGATACTCGCCCACATCGCCGTTCATCTCCCTGGAAAACCTTGAGCGCGAACAGTCGACCTCGATGCGATCCGCCTCGTTCAACGCGAAGGCCGTGACCCCGCAGGCAAGCATTACCTTTGTGTCATTGTCGAGCCAATCGTCGAAGGCGAAAGACTCGATTAGGAATCCGACCTCCAGTCCGGCACCGTGGACCGAAGCAATGAGGCCGAGGCCAAGAGATTCCACAGTCGACCTAGAGACCAAGTCAAGTGTGTGCCGGTACAGCGATGTCACGCCGGCCAAGTCAATAGATCTCATTCGTCCCATTAGTGCCGCCCACTCCGGTTCGGATAGACGCATGTCAAACATAACAGTCGTAGCCGCAGCGGAGATGCCCGCGTCCTCAAGGACATAGGTCAGCTGTTCGATGGCGTCGGAATAAGATCCATACATGGAGTCGAACAGACCAGTCGACCCCAGAGTTGTCATTGGGGATTGTATCAAGACTGAACGATTCAGCGACAACGTGATGAGAATAGGAATGTCATCGAAGCTGTCCAGCATAGTCAGCCACACCTCCAGCCGTGACCACGACTCGTTGTTGTCAACGGAAACCCTGAGGTCGGCGCCCAATGAATGAGCGCTGAGGTTAGACAGAACCGAGGCGGCCTGTGGGACAAGTTCAGGGCTCATTGGAATGTCGACGTAGACCTGCGCAGGCGACGCGTCTACAGAACCGACCGGGACCTGACCCATGACATATACCGACACAGGAAACATGGCTCCCAAGAGGTTAAGCACAACTAACCACACCAGACCCTTTCGCCCCATATTCTTCGGTCGGACCGGCGGAAGCACAGGTCCCAACAGGGGCATCAATAGCACGGCGAAAAGATTGAGGAACGATAACACTACAAAGCCGCGGACGAGGTTCGAGAGCACCCCAAAGACCACGCCAGATATGCCCAATATGACGAGAGCACCGAGGGCTACGCGAGTGCCGACATAACCCCTCAGAACAGACACAAGTATTACGAGCAGTGGGAGGATGTAGAGGGAAAGTGGGAGAGAGTCGACGAGGCCCACGCCCGCGAAACTCATTCTTGCCACAAGAGAGGACAGCGCGTACAGAATCATCAGAGTATCCAGCAGGATGACAATGACAACGGCTGTGAACAGCAGCCGGTTCAGCCGCGTCTTGCTCTCGACGTGTGCTCGTAGGTCATTCAGCCATTGAGGTGGCCGCAATTTGCCCGAGGACGTGGATCCATTTGGTCGGGACGGCTGAACACCGCTGTCATTCGAACTCATCGTTGCATCACGTCTAGGACTCGATGGCTCCCGGCTGACACCCTATGAATGTTCGTGTGAGGCCATGGCGCATGCACAAGCTCTGCAGTTCAAACCTTAGTTTCCCACCACCGACAAGATGAAGTAGATGACGCAGTCAAACGAGAAACCACGATGTACGATGTCGCAGTCATAGGCGCAGGACCAGCGGGAGCGACCTGCGCAAAGTACCTGGGTAGGCTCGGTTACTCCGCTGTTCTCACGGACAAAGCCACATTTCCCCGAGACAAGCCCTGTGGGGGTGGCTTCTCTCGGTCGATTGTTGACCAGTTTCCGTACCTGAGAGCTCGACAAGACGATTTCATTGAGGCCGTTTGCAAGATTGGAGTGCTCCACTCACCGAATCATCGCATAGAACTTCGCAGTAAGATTGACATGGCTGTAACACTGCGTACTGTGTTCGACAACGTCCTCTACGAGAGCGCCATCGAGGAGTCGACTATCGTGCCCATGACCGGTGTTCGCACAAAGGCCGTTCGGTTCGGTGACGACCATGTCACTGTCCAGCTATCAGATGGCCGGAGCATTCAAGCACGTGCCGTGGTGGGAGCGGACGGCGTCGGAAGCATCGTAGCGCGTGACGCAGGTCTCCACCGCAGATGGCCCAGCAACAAGATAACGGCCTGCAAGGTAGCAGAGATCCCCGTGAGTGAAGACTACATAGAGAACGTCTACGGAGAGGATCGTGAGTACCATTTCTTTGCCAACTTTGGAGGAAGACCGGGCTATGGGTGGATTTTCCCCAAGAAACGCACCGTAAACGTGGGCTTAGGAATCGTCGGCCAGCTGGCTGCGGGGCTGCCGCACCGTTTCGCGGAGTTCATCAGATACCTGAAACGTCAGCAGCTCATTCCAAGAGAAGCAGACCTATCAGGGACTAGGGGGGCGCTCGTGCCCACTGGCGGTCCAATCCGCAAGACGTACGCCAGACGTTGCCTTCTTGCGGGAGACGCGGCGGGAATGGTCAACCCCATCACGGGGGGCGGGATACACTACGCAATGGTCGCTGGGCGCTACGCCGCGCTCGTCTTGGCCCGAGCCCTAGACGACAACGATCTGGGAGAGGAACGTCTGCGGAAGTACCAGCGCCTATGGTGGAACGACTTCGGTCACGATCTTCCAAGACTGGTCACAGCACAACGGCTCTTCACCGGCAGCGCCTCTTCTGTGTTATTTGAGATAGGATCACGCGACAGCCGGATTCAGCGCATGGTATCCGAAGCCATGGGTGAGCACTCGGGAGCGCAGATTGATGCCGTTTCACTATTGGCCAGAGTAACATGGGTTTGTATGCGAGAGGCGCTGACAGGACACTGGCATCCGACATAGCAGGCTAGCGACTGACGAATGTGCCAAGAAACATCGGAAGGAATAAATGCTGCGGGAACTGAACGTTCGGTATTCCGTCAATCATTTGGAAGAGGAGAGAAATCAAGTTGGACCGGCCATGGTACAAATACTATGTTCCCGGCACGCCAAGGGAGATAGAACTCGACGACAAACCCCTGTGGGCCCAGCTCGACAGGGTGATCGAGGAGTTTCCCGACAATATTGCCCTGTTTTTCGAGGGCGCAGAGATCACATACCGGGAGCTTGGCGAGCTAGTGGACAAGGCTGCTAGTGCGTTCTCCAAACTGGGAG
>CAZSTY010000162.1:0-3979 GCA_964609885.1 uncultured archaeon | reverse complement strand
TCGAGGAGCTCGTTGATTCGCTCTCTAACATCCATGATGCCGAGTGCCAGATCCCGACGGTTGTCAAAGACCTTCGTTATTCCTTGGGCTTCGAGGGTGTTGAATTCGATCTCTATGACAAGCAAGCGATTTTGGCCGTCTTCCGACAGAGTGCCACGCCCTAGTACCATTCCAAAAAGGTAAGCAACGTCAGGGTCCATGTAGTCGATGAGAGCGGAACTCATCAGCCTTTCACCTTCCGGAAGATCATGATGTATTCATGCACCTTGTTGACCCGGAACACGTAGGGGTGTCCCAGGGGCCTAAGATTGTTGTACTCGCGAGCACGGTTCCAAATAATGATATCCTCAAGGGAAAAGCCCAAGCCTTCGACCATGGACCTCGCTATGTCGGAGTGGAAAGGATAGAAACGGTTCTTCTTGCGGAGGTCCATAACCACGATGCAGCAGTGGCCGTCAGGCCTTAGGGCATCTTTCACTTTGGAGAAGATCTTCTCTAGCGCTTTTAGGAACCTGCTGTAATCTCTTATCTTCGCGAGGTCGAGCTCATGCTCACCATAATCGCGCGTTTCCTTGTAGTCAGCGGTGCGCTTCTGGCTCAATATGTCCCAGTACGGAGGCGAGGTGACGCAGAGTGCAGCTGATTCCGGCTTCACATACTTGAGAAGATTCTCGGCGGTGTCAACATACAGCTCGGCAGCCTGCGCCTTGGCTGGCTCGAAGAGGTCCTGTTGAGCATGGCGGACCCTCTCACGCGCTTCTTCGATGTACTCCGGTGAAATGTCTATCCCGACTGCTCGTCTGTTGCGCTCTATTGCGGCGACAACAGTGCTACCGGTGCCAACGAATGGATCGATGACCAGGTCGCCGGGGAATGTAAAAACCTCGATGAGCCTCCCCGGAAGCACCGCCGGGAACATCGCGGGATGTTTCAGCTTCTCCTCGTAAGCACTCTTGCGAATGTCATCCCAGACCGAGATGGAATAGATAAGCCAGGTGCGTCCATCGAGATCAATTCTTTTCTTGCCCTCGTTGCCACGTGCTCCGGGGCTTTTGGATTTACGCTGCATGGCCAGAGTTCCTGTCCTGCTGGCCGTCGCTCCAAGGTTTGCCGGGAGGGATTCCGACTCCCCCCTCAGCACCCTGAGGGCCGATCTTGAAGCTGAAAGGCCGTCTGAGTTTGGTCACCACGAGCAGGAGCCCAACGGCTGCCGCTCCCGAGAACAGTCTCAAGAAGCCCGCGCCACACCGAAAGGTAGCGGTGAATATCCAAGCGAGTCCGCCACAGGCGAGAATGTAGTCCAGGACCGTCTGAGCGGGCTCACGCTTCAGCAGCTCCCAGGCTGCTTCCCTGGATGCGGGTATCTTCACCTCGACCCTGGGTCCCAGCGGTGTCGGTATCGCCAGCTCACCTATGTTGATGCTCGGATGTTTTAGCACCGCATAGCGCTTCATGCCCCGCTTCGCCAGGTGTCGGATAACCTGTGACAGGTTGTGGGCTGCCGGTCTTTCGGCAGCCTTCTTTCCAACATGCTCAAGATCAAAGAGAAACGCTTGCCAGAAGTGACGCGCCGCCAGCTCGAAGAAGCCCTGCTCATAGTAGACCAACCCGAGGTCATTGTGGGCCAAACCCAACAGCGGGGGCTTCTCCCCCGGTCTCTGCGCCATCCAATCGCGCATCAACGAAATGAGGCGGTGGTACAGATCCTCTGCCTCATCATAGCGCTGGTCTTCGCGTAGTGCGTTCCCCAGCATGTCCCACGGATGGATGCTACGGGCGGGGTCGTCCAGCTTAGACAGGTCAATGCACCCATCCGGATCCGTCGTCTGATGCAGTAGCTCGTCGAGAATCTTGCCTATTTTCTCGCCGCTCCGGTAGAGCTGCATGATCTTGTCGCTAAAACGCCTGTTCCGGTCATCTTGGCCAGCTGCGTCATCCATCTTCATCTCCTCCCGAGGCACAGTGTGCAGTCTCTGAGCTGTCCCCGCAGCACCGACACCTAGTATGGTCGGTCCAGAATGATCGTCCTCTTGTATGGCCAGAAGAGGAGGATGGTATATTGGGACCAGTACGCGATCTTGCCATGTCTCTTGTCAAAAATATACACAAGGGCCTTGTGGTCAATCGTTCCGCGGGCCAACCCACGGGCTTCAGCGGCGATCTTGAAGAAGCCTCCTATGCGCTCAAGCGATTCGCATCTGGACTCCTCGGGCATTAGGGACCAGTCATCCGCTACGGTTACCATCAGCTTCGGGCCTTCGAAGCTTGGTTCGATCCACCAATCGGTGCAATGCTCCTCGTGCGAGAGGAAATCGTCGAGTGTCTCATAAACGGAATTCAGCTTGTTCCTGATCTTTGCATAAGGGTCTGAGGCTGAGAGGTAATCGCCATGGCACCAGCCAGAGATCGAAGGATGAGCTGACCTGCAGTACACCCACGGATCTGGTGCCGCGACCGTCCTGCCGGGCCCTGTCCTGGACACACGTACCTCGCACCCGTATGGCAGCTTACCCAGGATCGAGGCGGACGTGGACGGAGCCGATCTAACGTTCAGAGCCGTCGCCGTGACCCACCGCTTGGTACCGCTGGGGGCGCATAGTGCGCCGTGCATCCCCTGGACGAGAAGTGCCACCATTGCTATCCCGAGCAGCAACGCCAAGTGGGGACCTCTGTGTGCCATTTCGATCAACCCCCTCGCAGCCTAAGGTTTACTCATGTTTCCTACCGCTAAAGACAACTTTGCCTATTATCCTAAACTGGTCTCTATCGGTGACCAGAATTGGCTCATACTGAGAGTTGGCAGGCTGAAGGACGACCTGGTCATCCTTGAAGAATATCTTCTTGATCGTAACCTCGCCATTGAGTTCGACCAGGGCGATCGATCCACTCCTTGGGTCAATGTTCCTGCTAACGACAACGTAGTCGCCTTCCATAATCCCATGCCCAATCATTGAGTTCCCGCGAGCGATCACAGCGAATGCATCCTTGTCGCGGACCCAGTCGAGAGGAAGAGAGATGTAGTCCATGACCATGTCCTCCGGAATCTCAGTTGGCATACCACAAGGAACGTACGCAACAACTGGGATACGAACGAGGTTCCGAAGGGGGACTTCCTCTATCTTGGCCTTAGGTCTCTTCCGTGGACGCTCAACTGATGCAAGGATCTCGCTGACGGATACCTTTGGGTCAACCAGGTCCTCCAGCGAAACTCTGAACTTTTCGGCTATCGCCTTGAGGATTTTGACGGGTGGATTGGGTTGAGCGCCTGATTCGATGCGAGCGATCGTGTTGTGTGAAGTGCCAGCAATCTTGGCTAGCTCCCGCTGGCTGAGCTCTGCTTTTAGCCTCAGCATACGAACCTTCTCACCAGTCGACATATCACCACCGCTGGTTAGTCTACCAAAGTCCCACGTGTGTGTCAAAAAAATTCTTACTTGAGCAACTTTTCTCTTGACAGGTGTGTCAGCATTGTGCTATATTCACCCAGGACTTGCAAAAGGCGATTTATTATGACTATCGTGGTTCAGGAATCTTCCAACGCCAGATGCGAGGGACACCAGATGGGAGACGAGAAGATCTTCAGCGCTCGACTCAGGGAGCTATTGGTAGCGCTGGGTCTCAATCAGACGGAGTTTGCAAGGAGGCTACGTGTAAACGAGTCGCTGGTTAGCTTGTGGCTCAGCGGGAAGCGTAGCCCGAGCTACGGACAACTCCAGCGGATCATCGACACGTTCCACATCAACCCTTCTCGCTTATTTCGTTGGGAGTGAGGTTGGATAGCGCTGACTAGCAGTCAAGGCAGGAGATTACAGGCATGATCGAGGCGTTAGCCAAACTGATAGAGAGAATAGCGGAGTCATTTTCGAACTCTCCAGCCGAGATGACAAAGCTTGATCACACATGCCTTACGGTAGCCGTGATTTCCATCTCTGTCACCCTGTGGTTTCATCTGGCCGCGATTACGAGGCTCCGACGGCAC
>CAZSTY010000161.1:0-3983 GCA_964609885.1 uncultured archaeon | reverse complement strand
GCCCAGTGGTATCCCGAATCTCACCTCTCTCGACTAGAAGCCTTGCAATCCCAATCGCAATCAAGATGCCCAGCGGGATGAGATAGTAGCCGATTATCTCGCCAGTACTGTCAAGCAGAACCACAATCACGCCATTTCTGAGCACCATGGCAAGATTCGCGAAGATCGCGGCGAGCGACATTCGTCCTGCGAACTTCCGTTCGGTCTTGACATGAAACTCTGCGAGGCTGGACACGGTAGCCTCGCTGTTGACAAAGCCGCCAAAGAACCCGAAGAAATACGGACCACGATGCTTGTACTTCTTGATTAGCAGGTAGTTTGCAAAGGATATTGAAAGGAGCAGCACTATAATCCAGTAAGTCTGAAAGATGGGAAACTGGACGGGACCTATCTGAATGTTCTGTGGCACGAGAGGCCAGAGAAACAGTATGAGAACCACCAGTTCGACTGCGCTGATCATCTCCTCCTTTGAGATGACAGCAACAGCGGCGGCCAGTTCCTCCTTGAACCCAAGAACAAGGAAGACTAGAAACGAGATAGTCATGGCCAGCACTGAGAGAGGACCAACGACCTGTGGTGGCGTCGGGGTCTCATCTAGCCCCACCAAGGTGCCCAAGACAAAGGCTATCGCAAACACAATCGATGTGGTCATGCCCTTTCTCATTGTTCGGAAAATCTTGTACACAATCTGTGCCGTGACAAAGATGACGCTGATTATCACCGCATAAACCAGGACTACTGCGCTACCAGTGACCGTGTAGGTATAGGCTGCGAGGGTGCCCAGTAGGCTATGAAGCCCAAATGAACGAACTCCAATAGCGTCCGCCTCCGTCATCCGTTTCTGACGTTCTAACCCTATGAGAGCACCAACTGCGAATCCCAGCAGGCACCGGATGACGAGATCAGGAGAGAGGAGTAGCTCTTGCAATTTGGGTCACCGTCCGCGGAGACACCGAAGTGGTCGATGTCGCATTTAGGGCTTACGCTATCAGCCAATTGCGGACAAGAAGAAAAAGTGTGGATAAGGCTGGATCAGTCCAGCCTCGTATGCTTCAACAACAAAGACAAGGGAATGTCTGCGTACTCACCAGTTGGGAGCGTCCGGCGCACAGTCATGGGCAGGACTCCTGCCTTCAACTCCGCCTCGGCAAGAGCAAACAGACCCTTGGGTGCAGTGCTCATGTCGATCAGCGTCGGAGCGCCCATGGCTATCTGCAGTGCTCTGGCTCCGATGACCCTAGCGCGTTCGAACTTCGTCAGCCACTTGGGCCCGATGGGAATACCGAGCTCCTCCTTCTCCTTGTCAAAGCCGGTCGCCAGAGAAACTACTTCTTCCTCGGCCTCTGGCTCTTCGAGGGGAGGTAGCTCGATCCGCTCGGGCTCGGGCTCGGCAGCCTTCTTGCGCTTGGACTTGGTCTTTCCGCTGAGATCCACGGCCCCTGACCGAATCGCCTCCAGCAGTGAGGCGGCCTCGGAGATGACCACCTCAGCCTTTGAGGTACTCAGACCAGCTACAGCCCCAGCCAATTCCTCTGCGGAGGCTGAGGCCACCTTCTCGATTGAATCGTAGCCGGCTGCGACCATCTTCTCTGCCGTCCTCGGTCCCACACCGGGGACGTTCGTGAGCAGAGAGGCTTTCTCTTCCAGAGTCATCTCCTTGTCTTTCACGTCATTCTCTTCGGGGCCTTTCGACATGAGCTACACCCTTGTCCTGTGTTGTTTGAGCCTTTGCGCTCTAGTCCTCGTCACCAAGGTCGCGGTCCGGTGGCTCCTCGCCTGGAACTGGCGCAGACTTCGAGCTAATAACATCATCGATCTTGAGTATCATCTGCGAGGCCTCGGCCGCAGAGGCAATGACCTGCTTCTTGACAACGGCCGGCTCGACTACGCGAGCCTTCTTCATGTCATGAACCTTGCCCTTCTCGATGTTGATTCCGTAGGTCACCTTGCCCTCGCTGTGGGCCGAACGCAGAGCCACGATGATGTCAATGGGATCAAGTCCAGCGTTCTCGGCCAACGTGGCAGGGAGTGCCTCAAGAGCGTCTGCAAAAGCGTTGACTGCGTATTGCTCACGCCCCTCAAGACTGGAGGCAAACTCTCGCAGCTTTGTGGCGACGTGGCTCTCGACTGCACCTCCGCCATATAGCACGTATGGGTGCTCCACGACATCCTTGACCACGTATAGTGCGTCGTTCAGCGCTCTGTCAACCTCGTCGACGACATGCTCAGTGCCACCGCGTACCATCAATGTCACGACAGACGACTTGGGAGTGCCCTCGATGAAGAGCATCTTGTCGTCGCCGACCTTCCTCTGCTCGACGAGCTCGGCGGTACCAAGATCGTCGGCGGTGAGGTTCTGAATCTTTGACACAATGGTGGCACCGGTCGCCTTGTGCAGACGTTCGATATCGGACTTCTTGATCCTTCGCACTGCCAGTATGCCGTGCTTGGCCAGATAGTGCTGAGCAACGTCATCAATGCCCTTCTGGCAGATCACAACATTAGCGCCAGCCTCGACAATCTTGTCAACCATCTCCTTGAGCATGCGCTGCTCCTCGTCGAGGAACCTCTGCATTGCAGAAGGATCTGTGATTGAGATCTTGGCGTCGAACTCTGTCTTGATTATCTCAAGTGCGCACTCCAGAACGGCAATCTTTGCATTCTCAACCTTCTTGGGCATGCCAGCATGAACAACTTCCTTGTCAAGGACAATGCCGTGTACAAGCTCCGTGTCAGAAACGTTCATTCCTTCCTGCTTCTGACGGGGAATGTTGTCCAGATTGATCTCCTCGTCCTCTTTTCGCTCCTTGGCGACTGAGAGAACAGCGTCAACCACTACGTCTGCCAGCTTGTCCTTCGCCGTAGAAACGAACTTGCTGGACATGGCCGTCTTTGCAACGTCCCTGAGAACCTTCCTGAACGCAGCATCCTGAGCGGGGTCAACCTTCTCGGCGATCTCCTCCATGACCTCCATGGCCTTCTCGGCAGCTTTTCGGTAGCCAGTGATGATCGTGGTCGGGTGGATGTTCTGGTCGAGGAGGGTCTCGGCCTGTTTCAGGAGCTCTCCTGTCAGGACCGCTGCCGTAGTGGTTCCGTCTCCAACCTCAGTGTCAACGGTCTTTGCGACCTCGATGACCATCTTCGCAGCGGGATGTGCGACGTCCATCTCCTTGAGAATGGTGGCTCCGTCGTTGCTCACAGTCACATCGCCAAAGGAGTCGACAAGCATCTTGTCCATACCCTTCGGCCCTAGCGCTGACTTGACAGCCTCGGCGATGACAACGGCCGCCATGATGTTGTTTCTCTGAGCATCACGGCCCCGCGTCCTCTCCGTGTCTTCCTTCAGCACAATCACGGGAACTTGACTCATTGTTTTCTCCACCACCTAGTCTGGTATGTATCAGACTAAGTCCAACAAAACTGTACATGGACTTCGCTCTGACATCCCCATTTAAAGGTTGAGTTCGGACCGTCTGGTGAGTGCGACTCGCCTCTCTGAGGCCATAAAAAGGTTGTCTAATGTTCGTCCCGGAAAGGCAGTCAGTGGGAGAGCCTCGGACCATGAACGGTCACTCGCTCGGCCAGCGGAGGACGATATTGTCGCCTCTTCTTGCTCCAAGCGCATGTGCGATGTTATCGCACTTTCCTCGCAGGACGTAGAAGGCTGCTACCCCCAACTGAGCTTGGATGGCCGGGAGAGTCTCCACATTCGACTGCCCCTTTGCTATCGCAACGTCAGCACTCGAAAGAAGAGAGAGAAAGTCTTGACTGACCAAGTCCGGAGGGACACCGTGGGCGGCAGCGCCGGTGTCCGCGATGTCAGCCAGGTCCTCGATCTCAGTACCTGCGATATCCTCCCGTGTGGCATCATTGGCCATGGGTCCTCCCTTCACAACGTACGTGATATGCCACCCCGCATCACGGATGACCCGAAGTAATGGAATGTCAAGAATCGTCTCGCCAGCATTGTCTGCCACGAAGAC
>CAZSTY010000160.1:0-4005 GCA_964609885.1 uncultured archaeon | reverse complement strand
AAGACCACTCTGCTGGAGACCATCAATGGTCTTCTCGTAGCAACAAGGGGCACCGTACGCGTCCTCGGTCACCGGGTCGACCGTCGGGGACCATGGCTGCGGGCCAGAATAGGATACACGCCGCAGAACTTCTCGGTGGACCCGGACACACCATTTCTGGTGAGGCAGGTCTTGGTGATGGGCAGGTACGGTAAGGTGGGCATGTTCAGAGCTCTGACATCCAGCGACACAAGCTCGATTGATCGAGCCGTAGAGATGATGGGAATCGAAGACCTTCTTGACCGACCCGTCGGGAAGCTGTCTGGGGGCCAGCTTCAGAAAGTCCTCCTTGCTCGTGCCATCGCCAAGGACCCCGATCTGCTCCTCCTCGATGAGTGTTTCAACAGTCTGGACCCCCAGTCCAAGGCGAAGGTCCTGGACATCCTGCAGAAACTCAATCGTGATCTCGGACTACCCATCATCGTAGTGACTCACGGCTACTTCGCCGTGCTGGATGTGTGTGACCGGGTCATCGGACTCAGGGATGGGCGCATAGTGGCGGACATCTCTCACCCCACTGAGAAGGAGAAGGAGGTTCTTCGTCAGGGCAATCTCATTCCGTGAGTGTGATCACCATGCAACCAATCCTCTTTGAACTTCCTCCCAGTTTCCTCATCACATCCTCGCTCGCCGCGGTCCTGGCTGGAGTGGTCTGCTCGATGGTCGGGGTGTTTGTCGTACGCATGAATCTCTCCTCCGTTGGGTTCACAATGTCACATGCCGCCTTTGCGGGCGCTGCCTTTGGTCTGATGGTCTCTCTTGATCCATTGCTCTGTGCAGTTGGTTTCTCGACGGCAGTGGCACTCGTACTCGGTCCGGTTTCGGAGAAGGCGCATCTACGCCCGGATGTCATTCTCGGTGTGAGCTTCTCGGTGATGCTCGCTCTCGGGTTCATGTTCCTGAGCCTCATCCCGGGCGGTGTGATCTCAAGCACGGCTCTCAGCATTCTGTGGGGCTCGATATTTGGTGTTACTCTACTGGATTTGATATTGATCTCACTTCTGACCGGGACGATTGCCCTCATTGTCATTGTCTTCTTCAAGGAGTTCGAGGCCATTCTGTTTGATAGGCGACTTGCCGAGGCGGACGGGATTCCCACACGTCGTTTCTACTACGCGATGCTGTTCCTAACGGGACTGGTGGTGGCCCTCACATTGAAGATCATCGGCGGTCTTCTCGTCTTCGCTCTCATCATCAACTCCGCGTCCACTGTGTATCAGTTCTCGTACGACATACGGAGGATAATGGTGGCCTCGCCTGTCATGGGAGGCCTTGTGTGCCTGATTGGTCTGATGTTCTCTCTGCTGCTTGATCTTCCAGTGGGCTCATCGATAGTCATCGTGTCATCTCTCGTCTTTGCTGCAGCCATAGTGGTGTCCCCCAAACGCCGACGAGGCTGATGACGCAGCCATGATTGGTATTGTGAGTTTCATTGGTGGCCACTCCTCCATGTCGTAACACTTTTCTTCTATTCGTGTCACCTACGAGCACTGTCCCCCACAATGGTGACACTGGAAGAAGGAATGACGACATGAAGACGACAATAGGGCTTCTGATTGCTATCGTGCTGGGTCTGTCGGTATTGACCATGCAACCAATAGATGCGGCCGACGTGCCGAACACGACAAGCGCAGATGCGCCCGTGGTAGTGTGCACAACAAGTGTGCTCAGCTCCTTTGTGGAGGCAATTGCGGGCGACCTCGTGAACGTGACGACTCTTGTTCAGCCCGGTGTATGCCCCGGGCACTTCGACATCAAGCCCAGCGATGTGAGTGCCGTGAGCATGGCGAGTCTGGTCTTGTATCACGGTTTCGAGCCTTGGCTTCAGAATCTGATTACGGCATCTGGCAATGATGATGTCAACGTGGTCACCGTGTCCGGACCATGGAACACTCCCGCTTTCGGGCTCTCGTACGCGAAGAGAGTGGCGGATGCTCTGATGGCGACCTTCCCGGAGTGGAATGCAACGTTCGCCGAGAACAACGCAACCCTGACGGACAACATTCAGAGCACTGCTGAGGATATTCTTGACGAGATTGCCCCACTCAGTCCCGAGAACTACAATGTGACATGCATGGAGTGGCAGGTGGCCTTCGTAAAGTGGCTTGGATTCAATATCGCTGTCAGCTATCCATCCGAAGAGTCCCTCTCAACTGCTGACACTCTCAGGATCACAGAGGCCTCTAGGGGAAATAGCTGTGCACTGGTCATTGACAATCTTCAGAGTGGAAGTGAGTTCGGTGCCCAGCTTGCACAGGAGATTGGAGCAGTTCACGTAGTTCTCAGCAACTTTCCTGATGCTGTTCCGGGCACTCACGACTATTGCTCGTTGCTGACATACAATGCTGAGCAGATGATCTACGGGCTGAACACGTACTTGAACCAGAGAGGTCAGATTTCAGAGCTTCAAGACGCACTGCGAACCGCTCAGGACCTGAACATGGCACTTGGTGCCACGACAATCTTTCTTGTCACAGTAGTTGTTGTCGAGGCAGTCCTACTGCACAAGCGAAGGCAATGAGCCTTTTCTGGCTGACTGGTGGTGAGATGTCGTTGGTAATCGATCCGGTTCTTCGGGGTATTCTTGAGCTCGGGGAGCGATTCCACGGCCACGTCGGGCCTTTTCTCGTGACAGGCGTACGGATGGCCTGGCTTGCTGCAGCCCTCCTCGGGGAGGTACGACATATCCACAGCAAGACTGGTCTGCAACCTCCGATGTCCTGCATAACCGATGGCCTGCAGATCTCTACTGCTCTGACACTCTGCAACAAGGGAATCTCTGTGGAAGATGAAGGGACTCCCACCGTCGTCTTCACCGGAGAGAATGGCAAGGTCCTCACGATTCGTCTGCGAAACGCCGTGCTTGAGCAGATGCGTCAGGTGACCGACGATACAATGGCCGAATGGTCGGAGAGAATTGCTGTCCTCCCCGCGGATGAACTGTTCGAAATCGAGGAGTCGAGCGAGTAAGATATGGCGTGGTCTATGGGAGGCCGGTGTCATGGCTGATACGCCTCAATGACATCGATGCCTCCCACTCTTGTCCTTGACGCGAAGATTTTCACGGTCTTCATCGACCAGAGTTCTCCTGCGGTGGGCCAACCGGATATGATTTCCCCGTAATACTGTCCTTCTTAGCATTGTCCGGGGACTCTCCACTGAGAAGAGTCCGGGAGACAGTACTTTGCAGGCAGCCCACCACGCACCACTGACTGATGTTGTCGAGCTCTCTGTGTCGGCATGGTTTTACAGAAACCGGACTATCGCCGGCTTTGATAATCCAGCGAGATCGCTGTATGTGTCGGTGAGGGAGCTCGTCGAGAACAGCCTCGATGCGTGCGAGGACGCCGGAGTTCTTCCAGACATTATCGTGGATCTCGAACAGGTGTCTCCGAAACGTGGCAACAACCGAATTGAGTCTGAGCCTCAGGTATTCAGGCTGAGAGTACAGGACAACGGCACTGGAATACCTCGTGACGCCATCCCACGCCTGATTGGCAAGATGCTATCTGGGACTAAGTTCACGCTGCGCCAGTCGCGTGGCACTTTTGGCTTGGGCGGCAGCTTGGCCCTGCTGCATGGTCAGGTCACAACTCAGCGGCCAGTAGAGGTTGTAACCGGGACCGCAGGTGCCACAGAGGGAACACGCGTCGTCATGCGCTTGGACATTGAGAAGAATGAGCCAGTGATTATCGAGGAGGAAAAGACGATCAAGAGGCCCGATGAACATGGAACGGCAATCTCTTTCTATCTTGAGGGGGACTGGCTCAGAAGCAAACGCAAGATTGTGGAGTATTTCGCTCAAACGAGCATCATCGTGCCCTATGCGTCGTTGACTTTCAGGGCGCCTGACGGCCGAACGTACGCATATCCACGGGTCTTTCATTCTCTTCCACGTCCGCCAAGAGAGATGCGCCCTCATCCCCGGGGAATCGACGTTGAGACTCTCAAGAACATGATCGCCAA
>CAZSTY010000159.1:0-4006 GCA_964609885.1 uncultured archaeon | reverse complement strand
CTGACGAGCACCCCTTCTACATTCGTGATGAAGGACTCCGCCTGCGGTCCAGGTTCAATGTCGATTCCAAAGTCCGGTAGCCGAATTGTGCCCGAGCTGGACCTGATGACTCTCACACGGAGAAGTCGCGGATTGTCCACTCTAAGAGTCCATCTCGCTGGCTTGCGTTGCTCGGTCGTAAAGACATCATTGTGACTGAAGTGGCATTTGGGGCAACGCATCGTGAACATGGCGATCTGATTGAAGAATGGTACTGTGTACAGGACCGAGTTCACCTGAAGCTCGGCGGCCCCACAGACAGGGCACTTGATGGCAAAGTCCTCACTCATGGGTCATCGACCCGCAGTTTCTGCATATAGGCATATTCCACTAGGCCAACACTGGTGGCTCATGAATGTGTCTGGGTAAGTCGTATTCCCCAGAGTACATCCATGCAACACTCAAAAACAAACCTGGGAAGGAAGGTATCAATAGAACGTAGCCCGGCCACCAGACTAGGGAGGGTCATGCTTCATGGACGTGAAGAGCCTTTACGTGATAAAGAGAGACTCAGGGGTCTGTCTGTATCACAAGGACTTCAGAGAGCCCCTGTTCGATCCTCATCTCATATCCTCGTTCATCTCCGCCATGACATCATTCTTTGAGAGAACGAACCAATCTGTGGAGTCGGTTGCGAGGGCGTTTGAGGGCACAGACTACAAGATTGTGGTGGAATTCGGCGACTGGACTGTGGGCGCGCTCGTAGTGAATAGTGACCGGGAGTTCCTCCGCGAAAAGCTGCGGGCCATTGTTTCGGAGTTCGAAAAGCAGTTCTCGATACTGAGATACGTGGACATTGACTTGGCTGTCTACACCAGATTTGAAAAGACTGTCATGAGTGAGTTCATCTTCGACGAGATTACCGAGGAAACCATCATCCGGAAAGTGCTGAACTGGGACCTCATCACGACCGACCCCGATGTCAGATCGTTCCTGCAGCTGCTTCCTGAGCAGTGCTCTGTGAAAGATGCTGCAGAGTTCCTTGAGATGCCCATTGAGATGGCAATCCGCATGGCAGCTGAGGCTGTCTGGGAAAAGGCTGTTACCCTGAGTCAGCCTGTCAAACCTGATGACATCTACCAGACTACGATGTTGGCAGATGTGACAAGAGTGGACGAGGTGTCGCCAGAGACCGTGAGGGCTCTGGCCGAGCTCGACGGAGAAACCCCCCTTGCAATTGTGGCAGAGAGAGTCAAGACCTCGGATCTCAAGCGATTCCTAGACGAGATTGGGCTCTTGGTAAAGAGGAAGAGGATTGAGAAGGTCCCGCCCGCTCAGGCAACTCTTGTCCTGCAGACCTCTGTGCTGCAAGGTCTCCTCAGCTCGGGCGCACGGCTCATCGGCATCGACAAGGCGAGAGAGGTATTCGCAGAGTCAAAACAGCAACTGATCAGCGTGTACCCGTGGCTTGCGTACGTGGATCTCGAAGAGGGTGTGGATGTAGATATCAGAAGCTCGTTGATCACAGCATCGGTGAAGGGTACCATTTCCCCCTCTGTGATCTATGATGGATTCAGAGCACTCATGCAGTTCGTCACAAAACGTCTGAGTGCCTATATCGGCATACGTCCAACAAACTGCATAGTCAGGCGAGTCAAGGAGTCTACTGAACGGCAGTTTCCGAATCGCAGTTACGAGGTCCAGTGGGAGGCCATCACCGTCCAGCCTTAGCAGCAACGTAATCGTAACTATCTTATTCACCAAGAGAAGCCATATTGCAATCATTCGCAGGAGCCGACCCTCTTGAGGCACAAGTCAACGGCCGCCAATGTCTTCTTCGTCATGGGAGTGTTGCTTGCGGCTGTGGGGCTGATGCTGTACCTCACCAGCAACGCCGCACTCTTTCAGATCATGGTGCTTGTGGCAGGGCCGTTGGTAGCAATGGGCACGGGTCTCTTTGGCCTACGGCGGTTCGCTCGCGGGGGGATCATAGGCCATGACCAATTCTCTACGATGAACGGCCTTTTTGCATTGGGCCTCACAGTCTTGAGTCTGTCAGAACTGCTGGCAACTGTCATCGCATTGGTCCCTGGGCAGCAGCCATCCTTCTTTACTGTCACACTGCTTCAATTCCCAGGCGTTCTCCTTTGGGTCCTTGGAGCTGCGGGATACTATCATGCATGTGTCCATACCATTGGCTGCTCGAGTGGTCGCAGGACAGCCGCCTTCGTTTCGGTCACGACAGCCGTTCTCTTGACCGCCCTATCAGCCTTCGGAGTTGAGCGTTTCGGAGGAAGGGATGTCTTTGAGCTGTTGGCCTATGTCCCGACCGCCGCATGCCTCATCATTGCGGTCCTACTCTTGCTCAAACTAGGATGGACGTTTAGGGGCGGCCGAATCAGGGTTCCACTGTTCATTCTCGCGTTCGGTGCAATCCTGTTCCTGATTCAGATAGTTCTTTGGGGAACGTTTGGTGTCATCCCCATCGATCCTGTGGTACGCGCACTGGCTGTCGAGGCGTACGTTGTCATCGGGATAGCACATGACAGGGCCTCAGGAATATGAGGGGGCCTACGCTCCGTCGTCCTCTGCTAAGGCTCTCTTCAGCGCGGCCCTGGCTGGCGGAGGCAGAGCATCGGGATTCGACAGTAGCTGCTCGCGCATCTCAGGACTCATCTTCTTGAGCATCTTGGCCATCATCTCAGGGCTCGGTGGGCCTCCCTGTGCCATCATCGCCCCCATTTGGGACCCCACGAAGGGTGGGGCAAACGCAGGCTGCGGTTCTGGCTCACTGGCAACCTCTTCATGTGCGGCACGTACCGCCTCCACGCTGATCTCTTCCACACCCTGATGGGCATAGTAGGTATCGTAGAGTCGCTTGAAGGTCCCTCCGAGAGCAAGGAGTTCCTCGTGGGTGCCCTCCTCTACGATTCGTCCGTGGTCGAACACTATGATCTTCGAGGCGTTAGCGATGGTTGTGAGCCGATGGGCAATCACCACAGTTGTCCGACCCGAGAATAGTTTGGCCTGGGCCTCCTGCACCAGAGCCTCGCTGTAGGCGTCGAGCCTGCTGGTCGCCTCGTCTAGAATGAGAATGCGGGGGTTGGCCAGCATGGTACGGGCTATTGTGATCATCTGCCTCTGTCCGGCACTGAGATTCTTGCCATTCTCAATCACCATCGTGTTGTAGCCGTCAGCTAGTACCTCTATGAACTCGTCGGCCCCTATCATCTTGCACAGTTCCACAATCTCCTCATCAGTGGCATCGTCGCGACCGTATCGAATGTTCTCGATAATCGTGCCATCAAAGAGGTAGGGCTCCTGTGGGATGAGTGAAACAGCCTTCCTGAGCGAGTTCAAGGTGACCTCTCTCAAGTCTTGGTCACCAATTAATACCCGTCCCTTCTGTGGGTCGTAGAATCTGTTGATCAGGGCAGCCACCGTCGTCTTTCCAGCCCCGGTGTGACCAACAAGTGCGACCGTCTGGCCAGGCTCCACTCTAAATGACACATCCTTGAGAACCTCGGTGCCCTCAACGTAGGAGAATGTCACGTGGTCAAACGTGATGCCATCACTATCGTCACGCAGCGGAACCGCGTTGGGAGCGTCTTGGATGGCACGCTTCGATTCGAGTACATCTGACACTCGATCCATTGCCGCAAGGGACGCCTGAACTTGCGATGCCATCATGGATAGCATCAGAATCGGCCACATGAACCTCTGCACCAGCATGATGCCCAGAAACACCTCGCCGACGGTCATCAACGGTGCCGTTCCTGCAGCCAGAGACCCGCCGACAAAGAGCAGTGCAGCAACAACGAACATTCCAATGCCGCGCATGAGAGGCTGCATCGAGCTCATGAGCACCATGAACTTCAGTCCGTACTTGTACGCCTTCTGATTCAGTCTAGAGAGAATACCGGCGAATTCCTCCTCTCGATTGAACGCCTTCGCTACATGGATTCCTGTCAGACTCTCAGCTATCTGACCGGACACCTGACCATAGGCTCTCTGAGAGGCCAACATG
>CAZSTY010000158.1:0-4008 GCA_964609885.1 uncultured archaeon | reverse complement strand
GACCTTGAAATCGCCAGCCTCGCCAGAAACGTCAACAACCTCGGAGTACGTCAGAATCTCGATGTTTGGATGACGTGAACAGTCCACCATCCAAGGGCCCATGATACACATACTACAGTCGAGCGTGGGAAACGTCTTGTCGAGCTGAGCCATATGACCGCCAATCGACGGCTCTCTCTCGACCATGTAGACCTTGACACCCATCTCAGCAAGGTCCAGCGCCGCCTTGATGCCGGCGATTCCGGCACCAACAATGACGACCGGCTTCGTTGCAGTCTCCGCCATTTCAGGGTTCACTCCGTCGCTGGTAGCGGGATTGGTCGAAGTCGCGCGATAAAAAGTTGGTTGTCCGGAGCAACCTCGCTCGCTACAGATTGGCGCGGAACGCAGTCCAATGTAGCTACACGTGCATGGAAGACCGAAGTGGTTTAATACCACAGAATCCGAGTATGGCGCTGGGACGCAGATGAAGGCAACGAGAAGCTATACGCGTGTGTATCTTTCTCGTACCAGGACGCAGTCGAGAGGCACAGAGGAGGAGATTGACCTCACTAAAGTAGAGGTTGTATTGACTCCAATGCCCAAGACGGCCTGAGAGAGATGTGTTGCCGTACAGAACAGGAAACAGCACGGGTCTGGCGTAACGCCTGAACCGGCTGTTGTCCTACCTATTTTCTTCGTGATGGTCTACGCGCACTACGCCTTTAGGCCGAGGCGTTCCCAGTGAGGCTCACTCTTGCGCTGCATGTACTGGAGGTGTGTCTTCAGGCCAAAGTCGTCTGGCTCGTAGCCGAATGCAAGAGCGAGGAACTCCATCACGTGAAGAACGTCAAAGTCGTACTTGACATCGAAGTGCTTCTGAATCTCGACCTGACCGAGGTCCAATTGTAGTTCGCAGAACGGACAGGGTGTCACAATCACATCTGCCCCGCCAGCCGCGAGTATGCTCTCGAACTTCTGCTTGGTAAAGTCCAAGGATACCTTCAGATCAGCGGTACGTACGGCTCCGCCTGCACCACAGCACATGAGCTCGTCCTTATAGGGAACATACTCTGCACCAGTAGTTTCACATAGCTCCCTGAAAATGTGCGGACGCTCGGAGTCATCCTTCTGTTTCAAGGCCCGGGGGCGCATCCAGTGGCATCCGGGATGAAGAGCCATTCGTACTCCGATCAGTGGGCGTGTCACACGTTCGCGAATCTTCTCAAGGCCAACAGTCTGGATGAGCGCATCCACATAGTGGGTCACTTCAATCGTGCCCTTGAACTCGCGATCAATCTCAGCAAGGTTCTCGTTCACTCTTGCCCGGAGTTCCTCGTCCTCCTTCAACTCATGGTTGGCGTCCCATAGGCTCGCGAAACACCCGTTGCAACCGGTGGTGATGGGATGACCTCCCTCCTCGGCAATCGTGAGGTTTCGTGCTGCGATGCTCGCCCACGTGACACGGTCAAAAGATCCGAACACTCCGGGAGCAGGACAACAAGTGGCACCTACCATGTCGAGCAGTTCAACGCCTAGATCCTCAAAGACAAGACGCGTGGCCTTCTCAATGCTGGGATATCGATGCGGGATTATGCAGCCCAGAAAGTGGTAGAACTTCGGTCGTGCCATTGACATGTTCACTCCTTTTTCTTCTTGGCCTTCTCCTCGGCGGCCTTGCGAAGTTCCTCATAGCCGATCAGGGTGTCGAACCCGCTCTTCTTGGTGATCTTCCGAATCTCCTCGATGGCCCACGGGTTGCCACTGGCGTTCGGTGGAACAGGCTCAAGGCCCACCGATTCCCTGAGTTTTCGCCACATGTCCTTGTCCAATGGCACAGCATGACCAGCCTCAACAACCTTAGCGGCGGTCTTTCTGTGGTTGTCCAGCATATAGCCCTCCGCCACCGCAATGTTTCGAATGGCCTTGATGACATCGGTTGGCCGGACATCCTGTGGGCAACGGTCTTGACAGGTGTAGCATGTGGTGCAATACCAGAGCTCGGGCGCTGAGATAACCTGCTCCTTGAGGCCAAGAAGGGCCTTACGGATGATTCCACGGACCAGATAGTTGGTGCGCGCACCAGCAGGACAGCTCCCGCTACATGTGCCGCACTGATAGCAGTTCTGGATGTTTGGCCCACCAGTCTTCTTGATCATCTCCACAAAGGAGTTGTCAGGCTCATCGATGATTATCGGGGGTCTTGTTTCCACACTGGTCAATGTGATCCACCGACTGCTCTGGAACACTCTGCTTCCAGCCTTAAATCCATTACCGAACGACAGACCACATTGCTGGCTCATGTGGCACAGAACGGAACTTTCACGGCGATGTAGGATGACGGGATTGGATGACATCGGGACGTATCTGTGCATAGACCAAAAAATTATCCCGAGTCGCGCTGAAGGGGGACCATGTTCTGTGCTGCACACGCAGATCGTGATGTGCTGGCTGCATCAGTTCTAAAGCGTTGCGGGGCGTGCTATAGACAGGACCACACACTTGTTGAGGAGGCGCTACGTGTTCATGCGCGCCTTCGTTCTCTAAGAGGCCTAGTGAGCGGGCCTAAGAGAGAAGGGAAGTATGTCTGCCCCGAGTGTGGTAACCACTGCAGGTTGAATGAGGGAGAAGTCGGTTTTTGCGGTTTATACATGGTGCATGATGGAAAGGTTGTGGAGAGGTACCAAAACGAGGCCATTGTGTCATGGTATTTCGATCCACTTCCAACAAACTGTGTAGCAGACTGGGTGTGCCCTGTCACCACTAAGAACAGCCTGTTTCTTGGCAAATACCGGCTCAAGAACTTGGCAGTCTTCTACGGCTCGTGCAACTCGGACTGCCTCTTTTGCCAGAACGACTCGTACAAGGACATGATGGCTGCCGGACGACCTAGAATGACTCCCGAGGAGCTGGCGGCAGTCTCCGATAGCGCCACCGCCTGCGTCTGTTTCTTCGGAGGAGATCCTGCGTGCAATGCACGTCACTCGCTGGAGGTCGCCCGTCGCCTCAACGAGGACCGACTCGTCCGTGTGTGTTATGAAACAAATGGGAACATCTCCTCCAAATGGCTCAACCGCATCGCCGACGTTGTAGAGTCCACAGGTGGGACCATTAAGTTTGATCTCAAGGCATACTCCCCAGAGGTGTATACTGCGCTCACTGGTGTTCGAAATGATGTTGTCCTGAGAAACTTCAGAAGGCTTGCACAGAGGGGCAGAGAGAGGGATGGCGAGTTCTTGGTAGCAAGCATTCTTCTCGTGCCGGGTTATTTGGATCTTCATGAGATCCGTCTATTGTGTGAGTTCATCGCGTCCTGTGACACGACCATTCCCACTGCCCTGTTGGGTTTCGCACCACATCATCACATGAGGGATCTTCCGAGGACCAGCAGAACGCACGCAGAGAGAGCACACGAGGTGGCGATGGAGGTGGGGCTGACCAATGTCAGAGTGGGAAATGTCGGTCTTCTGTCGGATGCCGAATACAACATCGAATGAGCATCAGGAAGGCACTTCCGGACTGAAGGCTTATATCGGGCCACGGGTCGCGACTGTGCGCAGGAAGCAATACTGAGGGTTTAGCGAATGACAAGCCCTGTGGCTCCAGAGATTATCGATGATGAAGATATCAACCCCGAGTTCGTGGATGCGATTGTGCGGGCAGGTGCAGACCGAATTAGGACATGCATACAGTGTGGCACCTGCTCCAGCGTCTGCCCCAGCGGGCGGCGAACCGCATTCAGAACCAGAGAGCTCATCCGAAAGGCGCTCCTCGGACTCAAGGAGGAAGTACTGACCTCTCCGGACTTGTGGCTCTGTGCCACATGCCTGACATGTCTCGAGAGATGCCCGCGCCAGATCAAAGTGACTGATGCGATCATCATCATGCGGAACATGGCCGTCGAAGAGGGGTACATGTTGCCACAGCACCGAAAGGCGTCGCGAAAGCTCATCAAGACTGGCCACGCCGTTCCTATTGATGATGCCCATAGAGAGATGCGTAGGGAGCTGGGCCTGCAGGAGATTCCAC
>CAZSTY010000157.1:3913-4014 GCA_964609885.1 uncultured archaeon | reverse complement strand
ATAAGGAGATAGGACTGACGCCTGCCAGCGACCCAAGTCTACTGATTGGTAGAACGGTCCAACCCACGCTCTACGACCTGACAGGAAACTTTGATCAGATT
>CAZSTY010000157.1:0-3903 GCA_964609885.1 uncultured archaeon | reverse complement strand
GAAGCTGAGGTTCAAGATAGTCGATGTCGTTGGTCAGCAGGCTAAGACGGTCTTTCACGGGCATGAGTGGAGCTCCGATTACCTAAGGGGGCTCGTACGCAGAGGAACTTCAAGAATCGATTGGATCGGCCCTATACTCACGAAGGACGACTATCTGATGAGAATCTCTGTCATCGTCTTTACCATTACACGTGCAAAGACAAGCCAAGAGAAAGCCGTCAGAAAAGCGATTGAGAAGGTCATTCGTGCCCATGCGAAGAAGCACACTTTCGATGAGCTTGTACAGAAGGTTGTGCTAGGGGACCTTGCCGCCGAAGTCAGAGAGGAAGTAAAGGTCATACTTCCCATTCGCCAGTGCGAGATTCGCAAGAGCAAGGTGTTGAAGGGGCCAGAAGAGGTCAAGGCCCGTCGTGCAAGACTGCGCCGTGGAGCCAAGTCATAGACGTGCTTGACAAGTCGAAGGTTGCATGTCCCAGCCAACTTGTGCGAAGGTGCGCCCAGTTCATCTGAAAGAATATATGGTGCATCTAGACCAGTCCATTGACACCGGCATCTTGGAGGATAGCTATGCCCCCTAAAGACATGAACATCATTGTGTTCGGTTGTATGCAATGCATGTATGCGGCAGCAGACCTAGCAGGAACCATGAAGCTTCAGTATGATGTCAGTGCAAGAATAATCAGAATGCCATGTACAGCACGCTTGGACATCAACTTCATTCTGAAGGCTCTCCAAGAGGGGGCTGACGGGGTCCTCGTTGTTGGATGTCATCCCGGTGACTGCGCCTACAAGACCGGAAACCTCGGAGCTGAGCGTCGGGTCAGATTTGCCAGAAGACTAATTGCACAGCTTGGCCTCAACGAGGACAGGGTGAAGATGGTATTCGTCAGCGCAGCCGAGGGCGATAAGTTCGCGGCAGAGGTTAACAGGTTTGCAGAGGAGATCAGGCAAATAGGACCTAATCCAATCAGATTGTGATTGAGGTAATATAGGATTCAACGTGGCCAATCGACAAAATAGAGTATGTTGGCGCCGAGGACGAGATTCGAACTCGCGAGCCACAAGGGCAACGGTTTTCGAGACCGTCTCCGTAACCACTTGGATACCTCGGCGCGACTTGGCGCCCGCATGGCGGGCGACTCCGTATTATCTTTTCGTGACCGTGCGAATTTAACGTTAATGCTCGTGGAATGTCAGATGCCTTGTTTGGCGGCCTCAAGAGCGTGATCCATCACTATCCTCGCCGCTTGAACTAAACGATCAAGGGACTGCTGCGTTCTCGCACCCACGTAGAGACGAGCCTTCGGTTCGGTACCAGACACTCTGACAAGGACATACGAGCCATCGGAGCACTCTACTCGGACCCCATCAACATCCAGAACACGTTCCACATTGCTCATCTCCTCGGGAAGCATACGAAGAACGTATTCCATGAAGGCGGGCTTGAGTTCATCGGGACAGGAAATATGCTCACGCACCATCGGATAAGCAGGGATAGAGGCCATCAGACGCTGGCAACTCCCGCCCGCCTCATCTATCATCTGGGCAATCCTCCCAGCCCCAACTATTCCGTCCATCCAATGGCCCAAGTCGCAGAAGATTGGCTTCCAAGGTTCAGAAGCAAAGACGATTTCGTCATGCAGGTCACTTGCCAATCGCTCTTGTAATGAGCCAAGTGGCATTCTGACGACAATTCCTCCAGCCTTCGCGACGACTTCATCAATGACACTTGAGGTGTCTATTGATACAACGACTGTTCCCGATCCCCTACGCTCCACCTCATCCTTGGCGAAGAGCGCGATTATTCGGTTCTGGTCAATGAAGTTGCCCCTCTCATCAATCACCGCAAGACGGTCCCCGTCACCATCATGGCACAATGCTGCTGCGACATCAAGATCACCTGCAAGACGCATCGTGTCCACGAGATTGCCTGGGGATGGCTCGGCAGGCCGACCTGGAAAGTGGCCGTCAGGATGCGAGTTGACGGTCACGACTGAGAACCCCAATTGCTCAAGTAGGAGGGGGGTATACTCTGTTGCAGCCCCGTTTGCGGGGTCGATCAGTAAGCGGGTGCCATTACCTAGGCCTCCGCGCCTGAGAAGGAACTCTCTGGCACGCCGAAGATAGGCTTGCCGAGGATCTCGTTGAATAACACGACCCACCCCTTCCCACCTAGCCACCAAGAAACTGTGACCCCTGAGAAACTTCTCGATAATGACCTCTTCTGCCCTGACAAACTCTCTCCCGTCTGCAAAGAACTTGAAACCATTGTCGGTAGGTGGATTGTGGCTGGCAGTGATTATGACGGAAACATCAATACTGCTGATCGTACTCTGACTGGCAACGGTCGGCATGGGCGCAACTCCGAGCAGCACCACGTCAACACCCGTTGATATAACGCCAGCGACAAATGCGTTTTGCAATATCGTGCGAGAGGTTCTCGCATCAGTACCTAGAGCCACACGCCCCTGCCCATTGAGCATCGTTCCTAGAGACTTCCCGAGATCCATCGCAAATGATGGAGTGACTCGCTCTAGGGGACCTCTGATACCCGACGTTCCAAATATCTTCGATTCGGAGGCCATTATTCCACATCCTTCGTGGTTGGGGGTGTACTTTGCTCATGGAGCACACTTGAGCAGCAATTAGGTCTTCCGAAACATAGCATACATTATTCTTGAGGGAGCGCAAGGTCAACGATGTCCTTTGCCGCCTCACCAATCTTCTGCAGGCTATCAATGACAAGGAGATGCGCTTGTGATGATGGGGAGGGGTTCTTGATTAGCATCTCACGCAATCGAGCCGCATCTCTCTGTAGACCTTTCTCCGCTTCCATGACCCAAGAAACCTTCTCCGGCTCAAACTTGAACAAGTTTGCCACAGAACGGGTTAGCATTTCTCTCACACGTTCGGCAAGGGGGTCAATACGGTTCACGAGAGATTGGCTCACAGGCTCACGGGTGTGAGAGGCAATGTCAACCGCCAAGTCAGCGATTCGCTCTATATATTGAACTGCAAGTCGGAAGTCCAGCGCCTCCACCGGTTTGATGTTCATCTTTTCGGAGATGCTGGGATACTGTATTGCAGACCTGAGCTCACGCACTATTAGAAAGAACAGTCTGTCAACTTCCTCATCGCGTTGCTGAACCTCTTCTGCCAGCACCTTGTTGCCCGTGTAGTACGCGGTAAGTGCGTCCTTCAACATACGAGTCGCAATGAGATTCATTCGTTTCATGGCCTTGTTGACAGGAATCGTAGAGGGATCCACAAGACACTGAACCACCAGCTCATAATCGTTCTCGTCAGTGACCTCCAAAGCAACGAATCTCTTGATTATCATCGTGAGCTCTTCACGTTGCGAGTTTGTGATGGGGGTTTCACTGACGATGTGTATCTCGTCAAACCCGAGGAGGTACTTGCTCGTTATGCTCCATCTCAGATTCGAGTGAATACTAACTGTTGTGGTTCGTCGTTCACCAGCCTTCGGAAGCCTTGGATCGATAATCAGACAACCGTCCTCTCGTTCTGAAACTACAACCGGATCGCCCTTCTTCAGACTTTGACGCACTACCCACTCCTTAGGGAGGATTATCAGAAAGGAGCTTCCATCCTTTCCGCCAGTCTGCTGAAGTCGCCTGATGTTCATTCTCGAAGCCGCCTTGTGTATGAGTACCATAGACCGGCCAGTCGCTTATTACGGTTAGGCTTGAGCTGTGCTCAAGGCTAGGTTTAAAGCAATGGCCGTAGGAAACACACCGATGATTCGTTGAAACCCACACTTCGAAGGTCTATCTTGCAGCGGTTCCTTGGACTGGGACTTCAAATTGCACCAGATGCCCTAGACCTGATAATCAACACCGGTGAGCCGACCGCTGTAGTAGACAGAATCATTGCAGCACGCAT
>CAZSTY010000156.1:0-4036 GCA_964609885.1 uncultured archaeon | reverse complement strand
CCGGTCAGACGCTCATGGGACCAATGAGAATCCCCCTTGAACTCTACTATCCCGGGACAACATTCTTCGTATTCAGACTAATCTCAACGGTGCTCTTGGGAGTGTTTGCTGGGCTGTGTGCGTATCCCATTCACCGCTGGTTGAACGAGTCGCTTGAGCGCGTGTCGGCGGAATTCAACCGATGAGATGCGATGTTCTGTTCATCAAGGGATTGTCCAAGGCAGAAAAGATCACAATCACGCCGCAACAATACTAGGAACAGAAGAATGGAGTAGGGGGGACCATATGACGGCCGGCCTCCCCTACCCGAGAAACAGCTGAGCGCAGTGCATCAGAGTCTCTAGGCTGGCGTCCTCCTCACAAGCACGACGATCACTAGGACCGTGACCGCCGCCAACGCACCAGCTGCTACTAGTAGACCCTCCGCATGCTCCGGTGAAGAAGTTTCGTTGCCCGCATTCGTTGGGGGAAACACTGCGGCGTACCCGCCCATGTAGTACACTTCTGGAACGGTGTTCCAGTTCCCGAGCGTATCATTGGCCCAGACCTTGTAATAGTAGTATCCTCCATCTCCCTCCCAAGCAGGGCTGCTGCTCGTTTCGTTCCACCAGACGCGGTACGTAAAGTTGGCAGCATAGCTGCCGCTCTTTGAGTTCCCACTGACCAGTACTCCGGTCACATTCGTCCATGTGTCATGTGATGGCCACCGAAACATGAGTATCACTGTGTCAACACCATCAGGATCACTCACCTGTACAACGTGTCGACGAACCTCAACAGTCTGCCCGGTGTATGCACCATCCCACATGATTCCAATGACCGTCGACGAGTTCTCAGGAATGTCGTACCACTCAATTGTTGGGCCCTGATCATCAGCAACAGTCATGGCCTCAGCGCTGAGCGCAAGTGGGCTTCGAACTATGGTCTGTCCCGCCCCAACCCATGACAATAGCAGCGTGATGCACACGGCCGACACTGCAACAACGCGTGCCTCCATATGTGTGCTATACGCAAGAATGGATTATAACCTAATTCTGGAACAGAGATCTGGCCCGCATATTTCCCATCGTACTAAACTTAGAACACCCTAGCCATTGTCGCAACAAGACTTTTCCGTACAGCACGAATAGCACTCACGAAGTTGCTGGAGAGACACGGATGATACGACTGATTGGCGTGATGTCACAGGGAGGCGTTCCGGTCTTCATCAAGAGCATAGAAAAGACCGAGGGAGAGGTGTTCCTTGGAGCTCTCATTGAGGCCACAAAGACCCTCAGTTCCATGATAGGTTCTGGACAGGTCATGCGCCTCGACCTTCGAGACAGGAAGCTGATAGTCACCGAATCGAAAAAGGGGTACACGGTTGCCGCGGTGGTCGAGCGTGCAGAGGACTACGTTGACACCCTGCTGAGAATCATATCTGAAGAGATAGACAAGGCTCCTATTCCTCCAGCAGACGGGGCTGTCGGTCCTCTTCACAAAGACCTTGTGGAGGCGATTGTCGACTCTTCCATCAGGTACGAGATCGATGCGACCTTCAGCGATCTCTTGACGGATGTGTTTGCGCCTGTTCGGGAAGTCTTGGTAGAGGAATCCGTGTACAGGACACTTCTCGAGCAGCTTGAGCAGCCGATCGACAATGAGGCCGCGTCGCACCGCTGGAATGATATGGTTGCAGGTATCAAGCACTCGGTTGAAGAGGCCCTTGACTATGCAAGGCATGGAGCCTTCGACAAGGCGTGTGCGGCCAGCTATCGGGCTGATAGGCCGGATGTGACTCTTCTTGCCATCCGCACCGGGCTCATGGCGCTCTCGATGACGAATGCTGTGCCTCCCCCAGTTGAGTTGCTCGAAGAGATGATCTCGCGGCTTCCGGAAGAAGACCCCCTTACGGCGCTTGCAAGGGCTGCTGTTGGGCGCTTGACAGACGAGGTCAGCTCCATAGACTACGCGCATGCGTACGAGCATGCTAAGAACACATTCGAGTTCTCTGATGACGATGGCACACTCCTCAGGGCGTTCGTCTTCGTGGACACGCACATTGCCAGCTATCCAGACTTTGCATCAACGCTCGCAGACTTCTTCGAGAACAAGCGCCTCACAATTCTCGCGCACTTCATCAGGGCAGTACTTGACAGAAGCGCATTGTTTGACAAGTTATACTCGGTAACAAGCTACGACGAGTTTCGAGAGGAGTTGGGCGTCTGGGAGGTCAAGATTGAGGAGGCTCTCGCGAGTGTCCGTGGTGCGTTAGGTCGTGTGCGAGCCGGCAGACCGCCAGATCCGAATGACAGCCGTGACGGCATCATCTCATCGTTCCAGATTCAGAACTACATAACGCTGCTCACCGCGATGGCCGAGTCCCCAGTGCTAGCTCTGCCCGAGAGGCGAAACGTACTCGGCGAGGTTCAATCACTATACGAGGAGTACTTCAGTGCCTTGCTGTGCAGCGGCATTCCGCTGTTCATCTATACGGTCGACAGCGTCTTCCAAAGCCTCAGCGTCGCGTACGCTGAGTACTATCACCTGACATCTGGCGACGAGCAAGAGGAGTACTTGCTCAAGATAGCAGACTTTCTTCACGACATCGTCAGACTACTAAGACGAGAGTGGGACAAGGTCAGGCACAGCCTGGCATTCGATGTTGTGACGAACTCGCTGTCGCCAATCCTTGCCATGGCTGGGGAGATGCACGACGCAGAGCTGACTCTCGTACTGGCCGCAGTGGCCACCTACGAGCCAAGAGAGATGGACGCGCTACGACTTCTGAATCCGAAAAGATACGCCGGAGGATTTGCAAACATAACGACCGCCCTGGCGAGTGTCGCAACGAGAGTACTTGACGAAGAGGCCAAGCGTACCGTTCTGCCGATTGCTGTATCATATCTCATGCAGGCGCATCAGTTCTTTCTCACAAACGGCATAGTCATTCGTGATGACATAGTGTCGCTGACGTATCTGGCGTCTGAGGCAGTGGACATGTTCTCGCCCCAAGATGTACGGGGTGTTGTGGATACAATAACGCTCCTCAATCGGGTCTCACTACAGGACATGAGAAAGTACGACTACGAGGTCGCGATCATGGCGAAACCGCTCCTGAGGCTACTGACGAAGTCGCGAAGACTGCTCCAAGACGAGTCACTTGACCAACTTGCCGTCACAATCTATGACACCGCCATTCGGACATGGCAGAAATACGGCTTCTCCTCAAAGGCCGACGACTGCAGACGCGAGTTCTCAGAACTGCTCTCGTAGTTGGTATGTTGTATCTGCTTGATATCTCGCGCCCAAGGCAAGAGTTATCGATAGGCGATGTCACGATAGATGGGGGGCGACAGACGAGCCATGGTAGACGGCAGAAAGTTTGGCCCGTGGTTATCTATGCCACGTATAGACATCCCGCACATGGGATTGACAGTGCTCGTCCTGACTCTTGATACCATCACACTTCTGGGTGTTCGTACCAACACCTTTCTGCAAACAGGCATGGGAACCCCGTCACAGACGGCCATAGCCCTATCTTACGCGTCAATCGTCATCGTTGAGGCCATATGGGGGATGTTCCTCGCGGCTTACATCCAAAGGATGGGCGTATGGCAAGAGGCAGCACTCATTCAGTACGCCCGCGAGAGCGAGGGAAACCCGCGTCGTGACGTCATCCAGCAGCTTGCATCTCTCCCATACAATAGGTCACGAATCGGCATCCCAGTCGCAGTGGCCGTCTTCTTGACAACGGCTGTCACGGCCCTTGCGATAGGATCCTTCTACCCGTTGATTGGTGAGGACCGGATTGGTATTGCAGTGGATATTGTGGTTGCGGTCTGTGCTATTCCCCTGGCCGTAGAGGTACGACTCGCCTACGAAGAGAGGAAGGCACGGTTGCTCACAGAAACTCACGTCGATATGCTCGTGTCGAAGAGGGAGCGGAGCGAGTTCTATGTGGGGAGCATTGAGCGGAGACTGGACAGTTCGCCGTCTCGTGGCAAAGATCCTCGATACCGTACGGTCCTGACAGCCATGTTTGCCCTGTGGCTAT
>CAZSTY010000155.1:0-4038 GCA_964609885.1 uncultured archaeon | reverse complement strand
GGCACCCGGAAACCTGATTGTAGGCTCTGACTCGCACACCACAACCTATGGGGCATTCAACGCGTTTGCAACAGGCATGGCCGCCACTGATTGTGCGATAATCATTGCGACTGGCGAAACGTGGTTGAGAGTACCCGAGTCGATCAGAATCACCGTGACCGGGAAACTCAGTCAGAGGGTAATGAGCAAGGATCTCATCCTGCGAATTCTCGCAGACCTTGGAACAGACGGCGCGAACTACAAGGCCATAGAGTTCTGTGGTACGACAATTGATGACATGTCGGTGGGGTCTCGAATGACCATGGCTAACATGGCCGTGGAGGCCGGCGCCAAGGCGGGTCTGATGACGGTCAATCGTCCGGTCAAGGAGTGGTTGGAAAGACGGTCCCGCAAGAAGAACTGGGTAAGCGTAAGGCCCGACGACGACGCGGAGTATGTGGATGAACTGGCCTATGATGTCGAGAGCGAGCGACTTCCCCCCTATGTCGCTTCGCCCGACAGTCCCGCCAATGGCAGGCCCGTGACAGAATTCGAGGGCACGCCAATAAATCAGGCGTACCTCGGTTCGTGCACGAACGGGAGGCTCGAGGACCTTCGCATTGCTGCGGAGATTCTTGACGGAAGACACGTTCATGACGGCGTCAGGATGATCGTGACACCAGCCAGTAGAGAGGTCTATCTCGATGCTCTCAGAGAGGGCATCATCGGACGACTGATTCATGCGGGTGCGATAGTGACGAACCCAACATGCGGCGCCTGCTTTGGTGGGCATCTGGGAGTGCTGGGGCCCGGAGAAGTGTGCGTGTCGTCCACGAACCGGAACTTCCCTGGAAGGATGGGGCACCGAGAGTCCAAGTTGTATCTCGCATCTCCCGCCACAGTGGCGGCAAGCGCCCTGAGAGGTGCTATCACTGATCCGAGGAGTGTGTGACATCGTGCCGCTCACGACCATCATTGAGGGAAGGGCATGGGTCTTTGGAGATGATGTGGACACAGACCAGATAATCTCCGGGAAGTATCTCACAATTCTCGACTATGCCGAGATGGCAAGACATGCGTTTGAGGCCACGAGGCCCGAGATTGTGACTCAGATACGTGCCGGCGATGTCATCGTGGCAGGAACGAACTTCGGAGGAGGGTCATCGAGGGAGGAGGCGCCGGCCGTGCTCAAGCACTTGGGTGTTGCTTGCGTATTGGCCGAGTCCTTTGCGAGAATCTTCTACCGCAACTGCTTCAACATAGGATTGCCAGCAATGGTCGTGAAAGACATTGCTCAGGAAGTTGAGGACGGGGATACTCTGAGAGTCGACCTTACTCGTGGTGAAGTGAGGGTTCTAGGTCGTGATGTCGTGCTAGAGGGAGAACCCATTCCGGACTTCATGATGGAGATCTTGAGCGCAGGTGGGGCCGTCGAATGGTTCAAGTCTAGAGGAGTTCACTCTTGGACGCGCCGACAAAAACGCTAAAAGCTTCTGACCGCAAGACCGGATGATTCCGCTGGTGCATCGGTGAATACCATGAGTGTCATTCTGCTTCTAATCATCTCGCTGGTCATACACGCAATCCCAATACCCCCAACCTCCGAGCTGTTCAGGTTTCCAACCATTTTTCGCTGGCTGCCTACTCGTCTCTTATGGGGATTCGGCGCATGGGCCTTCATCTGTCTGATGATGCAGATGACACTGCCTTGGGCAATCATCACGCTGGCGATGAGCTACAGCGCGTTGCTGGTCTTTTCAACACTGACCCAGTTCAAGAGGGGAATGGCTGCCGCAGAAACGCTACCAAAGCTCATGGTCTGTACCGGAATCATCCTGATGATTCTGATTCCAGCCTACGCGATGTTTGTGAACTGGACCTCAGATGTTTCCAACGCTGAGTATGTTGACAACTTCATCATACAGGCAGATAGCCCCCTGTTTGAGAACCCGATACCAGACAACCAAGTTCGTCTTGTCACGAGTGAGCTGGCCACATTTCAGGCAAGACGTATCATGAACTCCATTGGGTCCAACGTTGAGATTGCAGCGGCACACATCACGGTGCGAAATGGGCGATTGGTATGGGTGTGTGTGGTCGTTTCGACGAACACTCTGGCAGAGAACTATCTGCAAGGGCTTATCGTCGTTGACGCAAATGACCCCAATCAAGTCGAGGTGATCACGGATGTGGGTCAGATGCCAGTCGGAGAGGGCCTCTTCTGGGACAAGAACATCCAGTTCGGAAACTATCTCGAAGACATGAGCAATGCGTACGAGTATGCCTATCCGACTTGGGACCCGATAGGCAATCTTGTCTATATTCAGACGAGAACGAACCTTGGTCCGGACTTTGTGGAGCGTCCTCTTGGGCCCAAGGTCTATTGTGCAAATGGCACTGTAAAGACTTACGCCACTCTTGAAGAAACTCCCGATTGGATAACCCAAGCATATAGCGAAGAGTGGCTGGAGCGTCAGATAGCGCGGTGGGGTGGATACAGAAGAGGGGATGGGTTCGACCTGTTTGCAGGCGGCTTCCTCTGGATTGTGCAGGCCTCACGAGACCGTCTTGCAATCACCGAAGACACGAGATACATCATCAACCCAGATACCGGTCGGGTCGAGGCTCTCGTCGCCGTCCATCCCATGGAGGCGACAAGTCTAACACTCAGCGGGTTCATGAGGGCGACGAAGGATGCGATATACTACCACGATATGCACAACTATTCTCTGATGAGCGGAGAGGCTGCCGTCAATGCAATCATCAAGGACCTCCCGCCGCCTACGAGCGGTCAATACTATGGCGCAATGCCCCTATTGTATCCGGTGCAGATCAATTCAACCTACTCGCGGTTTGCATGGTACTGCCCAATCTACTGGTACCAGTCGGAGTACGACTCTGAGGCTGATGAATACTCGCTCACCGACATCAGACTCTATGCACTCGGAATCGTAGACGGGCAGCATGAGACCATCAAGGCCTACTCCACATCGGGCAGCGGCGAAGAGCTCGTCCGCACAGTGAGAGAGGCCTATGTGCAATCAGTAATCGATGCTCTGACCATCGAGCCTGAGAGCGAGGAGAACATCGAACTGAGCGCCACCGTCCTCAACGTCACATCGTATGTTGATGGTGGCGATACGCACATCGTCTTGCGAACGGACAACTCAACGTACGAGTGGATTGAGGGATCTAAGGACTGGATGCCTCTCACTGACTGGTACGAACTGCTCACTGTCGCGCCGGGTGACAGCTTCACGGCGACAATTGAGAAGGTCGGCAATCAGTACAGAATTGTGGCGTTCTCGAAGACGTAGAAGCATTGGGGGCCGAGGCCCCCGTGCTCACATCCGTCCCATCATTGAGCGAGCGGTGTCGTATTTTGACTTGATGGCATCCCAAATCCGTCTACGACGCGAGGCCGTGGCAGTCGTGTGAAGGAGACACTTGTCCCCCATCGGACACTCGTCCTTGAAACCAGCATGCCGCTTCATGGCATCAATTAGGTAGCCATGAACCAGCTCCGTCGTGAAGTCGTCAACCAATTCACTTGTGACATACGACCAGTCCGCATCTCTGAACTTGTCGAGGTTCAGAATTCGAGCGACAGCATCAAAGATCGACTCCGCCACCTCCGGCCTATCGTCTGATAGGCCAATCACGACGGAGTGCCCACCTGGCATGACCTTCGAGAAACGCATCACACTTGGTCCCATCTTCACCGACTCTAGCGACAACTGTTGATTGTAATTTGGACAATCCTGGACACTAGGTCCCTGTCCTCCCAGCAACGGTACTGGGTTGTTGAACCTCAATGATGTTCCTCGCCGCGTTAACATCTGCGTGGAGCCCACTCCCACAGTGAGGACAATAGAGGTGATCTTCGACCATCTGCTCCCACTCGCACTATTTGAACTCCACACATTCCAGTACGAAGACAATGGAGTTGGCCTCTTGCGTCCCAGCGGCGGATGGTCTTGGCACACACACCAACTCGGCGAGCAGCAGATACTGATAGCATGATGGGGAGAGATGGTGGCGACGACATCAGTGAGTTGG
>CAZSTY010000154.1:0-4040 GCA_964609885.1 uncultured archaeon | reverse complement strand
AACCCACAGACCCAGACCTTCAGTAGCATATCCGTGGCGGAGTTCTTCTACCGGAACCGGCAGATGGCCGGCTTTGGTAACTCCGCCCAGTCTGTCTACTCGGCAGTACGCGAGCTTGTCGAGAACAGCCTTGATGCCTGCGACGAGGCTGGCGTTCATCCAGTTGTTCGCGTCGACATTACGACTATTGATGGTGGGACACTTGAGATCTCCGTGACCGATAACGGTACTGGTATACATCCTGACTACATTGCAGAGGCATTTGGTAGAGTCCTTTACGGCAGCAAGTACGGCATGCGTCAGCGCAGAGGTACTTTTGGTCTGGGCGTCACCATGGCGGTGTTGTACGCTCAGATTACGACAGACACACCTGTGGAGATAGTCACACGATATCGGAGTGGCGAGGGTAAGCGTGTACGTTTGTTCATGGATATTGCAGCGAATCGCCCGGTAGTTGTTGAGGAGACTCCCATCGATTCTGGCAACCCCGGAACGATGGTCCGAATCCGGTTGAAGGGCAGTCTTCGCAGGTCCCGGGAACGCATTATCGAGTACCTGCGCCTAACAAGTGTGACCAGTCCGCATGCACATCTCAGACTATTCATCGATGGTGAGAGGGTCCTATCGGTGGGGCCGTGGTCGAAGACACTTCCCGCTCTCCCAAGAGCCACAAAGCCTCACCCCCGTGCTGCTGATGTGGAGCTTTTGAGGCGTCTAGTCAGTGAATATCATGGCACACGCACACGAGAGTTCCTCTCTCGCGCATTCCAGCAAATGGGCGCCAGAACTGCAGCAAGAGTCGTCAGGTTCGCAGGAATAGATTCCAAGAAGAAAGTTGGAGAGCTCACAAGGGGAGAGATACTCTCTCTGAGCGACGCGCTCCGGAAGCTCGACGGTATAGCCCGACCGGATGCCTCTTGTCTTAGCCCAGTTGGCAAGGATGCCTTCTCTGCGGCCGTCACTAGACTGTACTCTCCGAGATTCACGGCCTATTCGCTTCGCGGACCAAGCGAGTGGTCGGGAAATCCCTTCATGATTGAGGGAGTGCTTGCACTGGTCGAAGGACCCTCTTCTGATCCTCCTATACTGCTACGGTTCGCCAATCGTGTTCCGCTGTTGTATGATGCCAGTGAAGACGTTCTGATGAAGGTATTGCGCCAGATAAACTGGAGTCGATACTCAATCACGACTTCTGGCACTCCCATCTTGTTCGTCCATGTCTGTTCCACTCGCATACCGTATCGAGCTGCAGGCAAGCAGTCCATCGCTCCGATTCCAGAGATTGAACACGAGGTTCTATCACTCTATCGTGACTTGGGACGAAAGGCTCAACGGTTCGCTCGCGGCTGTGTCCGCTCGGCCCGTGACAGACGCCGCATGCGCGAGTTTGAACGATTGTTCCGAATGGTGGCCCGTTTTGGTGCGTGTCTCGCTGGGTGCGAAGAGCCATCTGTACACGACCTTGTTGCGCAACTATTCGAGGTGGATGCTGTTGAGTAGTGCGGGCGACTCGATACAGAGGTTGCAGGAGCTTGGCGAGCTTGTGATCTCAGCCATCAGGCGTGGCGAGTTTCCCAAGCTGGAGATGCCCGATCGTAGCACGAACAACATCATATTCAACAAGGAGAAAAACCAGTTTGTGCTCGGTCCGAGTCAGATATGCAGGGATTCGAGCAATACCCGTCACGTACGTAGCTTCGCCCAGCTGCTCTGGGTAGCGTCATTTGCCAAGACGTTGCTGGAGTCGGGTCGGACGAGTTCTCTGAGGGATTTGTACTACTCCAGTGAGGCATACGGAGTGCACTTCAAGGATCAAGCAGAGTCGGATCGAGTGGTTTCGGACTTGGAGTGTGTGGTCGGACTTGCCCGAGAGGATCTCGGGATATTCCCGGAGGAACGGTCCTCGATATTCGGCCAAGTCACAATGCGGTATACAGTCACGGGCTACGAGGGCCGCGAGATTGACCTCACCATGAGCCCTGATGGGTTTCCCATTGGCCCTGCTCTCGTCACGGCCGAGCCCGTTGCAACCGACGCGGAGCTCATTCTGGCAGTAGAGTCGGGGGGTATGTTTTCGCGTCTGATTGAAACAGGTGCGTGGAAAAAGTTTGGTGCAGTGCTTGTGCAGCTGGGAGGCCAACCACCTCGCTCTACCCGGCGACTTGTCCGACGCCTACATGAGGCTCTCAGTCTTCCCGTCTACATCTTCACGGATGGCGACCCCTGGGGAATGCACATCGCACAGGTGATGATCTCTGGAAGCGCCAACGCAGCTCACGTAGATGGTCTCACCGTACCAACTGCCAAGTGGATTGGGGTCACCCCTGCTGACATCCGAAAATACTCTCTGCCAACCGAACCAATGAGTGATGCCGACCTGAGGCGCCTCGACGAGCTCGCACGAGATCCTCGATATACGAGCCCCGAGTCGCAACGGCACATTAGGGAGTTTCGAGAGCTCCGCCGGAAGGCCGAACAACAGGCCTTCAGTCGGTTTGGGGTTGACTTCGTTGTTGAGGAGTATCTTCCTGACAAGATTCTAGATCCACCCGACGCCAAAGGGGTGGCCGAGCAGTAGTATCATAGTGGCCCCGTATGCGATTATGGCCTGAATTAGGAGCAGAAGGTGTACATTCCTCCTCTCGTCAATCCTCATGAAGTGCGGGAGTATCCAGTACATCGTGAACGGGCCCACTACTTCCAGCGTCCCGTCCTCCCTCGGTGCTGCGAATTTCCTGTATTCGATACCTGTCCTCTTGACATAGATTCTGTAGACTATGTAGAGTAGGAAGTTCAGTGCAAACGGCGCGTAGAGAATAATGGCAAGCCGATCCATGTTACCAAGGATGAGCGCTGCAGCCATGGCCGCTCCAATTGGGAGTCTCCCAACGTCACCGGGCAACACCTTTGCAGGATACTTGTTAAAGAGCCAGAAGGCGACGGTTGCTCCTAGAAGCGCAGCCGCTACAGTGCCGGCGTCTATTAGAGTAGTAGAAACTTGGCCATCACCCGTGAAGAACGGCCACAATACAACATAGGCCACTATTGCCGAGGAGTTGATTGCGGCCAGACCCGACTCAAGACCGTTCATCCCCCCGTACATGTTCGTCGAGTCTATAATGAAGGTCATCATCAACGGTACAATCACAAGAGGGTATACTATTCCAAGGTTTACGGTTCCAATGAATGGAATATCCATGGTTGTTGTCCCCACCTGGAGCGCAGCCATGGGTATGGATGCCAACAGTGGCAGGACGATCTTGGTTCTATTCCTGAAGTCGAAATTGTCGTCAAGTAGACCAATCATGCCCGCCATGAGTATCGAAACAAGCGCGGCGAGTATGGCCGGGCTGGTATGACCGTTTCCGAAGGTGGTGACGCCAATCACAAATATCAGGGCAGTCACAATTGCGAAGAGAAGCACAAAGCCGCCTCCCTTCGGGACATCCGGCTTGTTGGGCTTATGTACGTCGATGCCTGTATGGCCTCTCTCACGTAGCATCCGAATCGTGTTAGGCATAGCTCCAATGACTATCAATAGTGCAACGATGAATGCGACCAGCAACAGTAGCAACTCGCGTCACTCCTCTGCCACTGTGCTGAGTCGCCAACCATTTGATGCTTTCGGAGTCGCGCAACTTCAAGAAGAATCTAGCCGAGTGCCATCGGTAGTCCGAGTACACCTCTTGTATGTCCGAAACTGTTTTAACTGTCCCGAATGCTGGGGCGCTGCGTTTGCAGTACACAGAACTCCATCCCGATAACTAACGTATTGCAAAAGGGTGAGATGCGTTGAACCATCTGCATAGACAAATTGCAACTCTCGCAGTGTTGACGTTGTTTATTCTCAGTAGTCTGTCCGCGTTCTACCTGACCACGACTAGCGAGGTGACATCTGAGCACCCCCGAGTGGCAGTGCCACAGTCAGCCCTCTCTCAGTCGCAGGTCAATCTCTCTATTCCATACGTGGACGAGCACTATGGCTATGCAGATGGCATAATTGATCCTTACGAATACAGCTATAACTACACCGATCCGGT
>CAZSTY010000153.1:0-4050 GCA_964609885.1 uncultured archaeon | reverse complement strand
GAAGTAACGATGCCGATCAACATCTTCGTCGCGAGGTAGGATTCTCGCGGCCAGGCTGGTGTCCTCACCCTCCATCGCACTCACGAGACCGTTGAGCATGTACTTAGCGGTGGAAAACTGCCGTTTCAGTATCGGGAGGACCATCTGCTTCTCGCTCGTATCTGATACAACTACTGTGTCACTATGCTCATCAAGAATCTCGAATCCAGGCAGGCGGCGAATCCAACGAGATACCCGCTCTCGGGTCTCCATATCGAGGGTCTCGGGGAACTCCAGCGTGATCGACGTGCTCCCGATGATGTACGCCCCGGTGAGGACTATCTCCACTTCGTTCTTCTCCGATGACGGGATTCTGACCTTGAGGTCCCTGTGCACGTGCCCCTCATACCCAGGTGGCACAACGATGAGAACACCCTCGGGGGACTCCTCCAGTCGTACCTCCGAGTCTTTCCGCAGAGAGTGCTTGTCGCACCAAGCCCGCGGCAGGTACACATAGAACGAGTTCCGAACCTGATTCAGCTTCCTTGTAGTAGTCAATCGTCACATCCCCGCGAACTGGGAAGCTTTCGTATGCCATACTATGCATGCACATGTGTAGCATGCACGGGCCCTAATGTTTCTGCCGAGGCGGCGAATCCGTAGGACACTCCGGAAGAAACTGCCACAAGTGATGTCTTCGCTTACCGGATGATTCTTGGGGCAGCAGTTACAGGTAAATGTATGCATTTACAAGAGCTGAATCCTATGCGTGGAACTTAACTCCCACGCTGTAACGCGAAGCCGTAAGAAAGGAGCAAACAAAGAGATGGCACGAGGCAGGACGCAACTCCTGGTGACGTTCCTCGTGGGTCTAGTCGTCGGGTCACTACTCACGCTTGGCGTGATCTCATCCGGTCCCGGACCGATATACACAATCACCACAGCAGGATCAAGTACTGTCTATCCACTCTCTCAAGAGTGGGCCACACGTTTTCACGATGAATACCCCAACTTCGTCGTGAACCCGAGTGCTGGCGGCTCAGGACTTGGCCAGTCCGAGGTCGCCTCCGGATTGATTGACATCGGTGCGTCCAGCTCGTATCCCAAAGACTCATACTGGGAGGTGGCCCCGCATGTGAGAATCCTCCCGATCTCTGCTGACGCGTTGGGGATAGTGGCAAACCCCGCAGTCAACGGGTCCGTCCTGAAACTTGACTGCGACATGGTCGTGGCCATATTCCAGAGGAATGTGACAACATGGGAGGAGTTTGAAGCGACCTTTGGAGTGACAATCCAACAGACGGGGCCAATCAACGTCTATGTCCGGTCGGATGCCAGTGGTACGACTGCAACCTTTGGAAAATGGCTTGAAACGGCCGACGAGAATACCAATGCCAACGGAGCAGAATTCGAGTGGAAGCTGGGACACGAGGAAACTATATCCTGGGTCAAGGGCACGAATTCAGTCGACGGCAATCCCGGCGTTGCAGAGGGTGTGCACAGCGACGATCACGGGATCGGGTATGTCGGCCTGGCATTTATGGAAGGACTGACTGTCGCACGTCTGTACAATCCCGGCAACGGCGAATGGGTGACAGCCAACCTGACGAACGTACTGAGAGCATTGCCTGAGGAGATGACAGATCCGAGCGTCAACATCATGAACTCACCCAACGAGGGAGCCTACCCAATCGGGCGGCTCCTCTACTATCTTGTGAATGCAGAGAAGATTCGGTGGGAGGTCGTAGTCTTTCTCAACTGGGTACTGGTCAGGGGACAGGTCTTTGTCAGCAACGTGGGCTATGTTCCAATCAACGGAACATCCGCAATCGACTACGCGCACTCGGTTGTCGCATCCCTCTCGCCGAACCATTAGGGAGAGTGTGTTCGATGGCGGGTCAGGAGAGCGATGACTTCACGGACGGAGAGGCCAAGGATGTGTTCTCGACCATCGTGGCACGTATCCGTCACGCTGCGTGGGTGCTCAGGTATGGCCGAGGCGGCGCGAGGGCTGACCTGCTCGGAAAGATTGGACTGTTCATTCCTGCACTGGCCTCCGTCCTAGTCATAGTCCTGATTCTCACTTTCTTGTGGTACGAGTCCATGCCCATTCTCACAAGCGATGTCGGTGGGCCCGCCATCTTCTTGGAGCCCGAATGGGACCCCAACCGTGACCTGTACGGCATCGGTGTTTTCATCGCTGGTTCACTTGCATGCACAGGGATTGCGATAGGCGTGGGCGTACCTCTTGGTATTGGTGCGGCGATATTCCTGAGCGAGTTCTGCCCCGAAAGACTGCGTGCCCCTCTGAGAATGATCGTAGAGATGATGGCGGCTGTTCCGTCGATTGTCTACGGCCTGTGGGCGTACGTTGTCATGGTTCCGTGGATAAGGAACGTCTTCGCCCCGTCAGTACAGTCCAATCCCCTGACGGCATGGATACCCCTGTTTCAGGGTCAGACGAACGGCCTCAGCCTCCTTGCGGGCGGGACCATTCTCGCGATAATGCTTCTACCGACCGTGATCAGCGTTTCCGACGATGCCCTAAGATCTGTGCCACGCACGCTACGCGAGGCCGCACTCGCTCTCGGGGCCTCTGAGAGCGAAACAGCACGAAAGGTCGTCCTCTCAGCGGCACTCCCTGGCGTTGGAGCAGCAACTGTTCTCAGCCTCGGCCGGGCTATTGGTGAGACTATGGCTGTCTTGATGGTCACGGGGAACTCCCTCCAGATTCCATACTCCCTCTTTGACCCATGTTACGTCATGACGAGCATCATCACGAATCAGCTCGGATACGCGTACATTTTCCCACTCTGGAGGTCGGCTCTCTTTGCCGTGGCACTCGTGCTCATGCTCTTGAGTATCAGCTTCACGGCGATGGCGAAGATCATCATCAGGTGGGGGAGCAAGACAAGGGGGATTGTGTAGCGCATGTCTCGCCATGGTCTGGACAGATTGAGGTCTCTGAACGAGATGATAAACGGCGCACCCCAGGCCACGCGATCGTTCATCGACAGGGTTCGCCACGCCACCCGAAGGGATGTGACCGACTGGATGTTCAAGGGGTTTGTCGCCATCATGCTGGCAATCGCGGTGGCGCCCTTTTTCATGCTGGTCGCGGAAGTGGCATCCATTGGACTGGAGGACCTGCTCGGTAGTGGCCCCGGCCAAGGGATTCAGATTCTCACAACCTATCCGGGTGTGGGACTGCAGGGCGGGATACTCAACGCGATAATCGGCACGAGCGTTCTAGTGCCGGTCGCAGCCATGGTGGGGATTCCCCTCAGTGTCCTCGGTGCTGTCTACATCAACGAGTACTCGCCTCCAGGAAGAGTACGCCAGATTGTGGAGTTCGCGGCCGATGTTCTTGCAGGAATCCCGTCAATCGTCTTTGGTGCGTTCGGTTTCACGTTCATCGTCTTCTATCTCAACATAGGCATGGGGGTCGTAGCAGGGGGTCTCACGCTTGGTTTCATGATGATTCCCACCGTTCTACGAACGACGCAAGAGGCCCTCAAACAGGTACCAATGAGCCTCAGAGAGGCCTCACTCGCTCTGGGCGCAACAAAGTGGACTACAACTTGGAAGGTCACAATTCGGGCCGCCTTCCCAGGCATCATCACAGGAATTCTCTTGGCAGTGGGCCGAATAATGGGCGAAACCGCACCGCTGATCTTTACAGCAGGAAACAACCTCGGCGCCCCAACGAGTCTCTTTGGTCCGGGCTCGTGGGTTGCCTCGATGCCCTTTACGATCTGGGCATACATCTCCGACCCGCGGCCCTATCTTCAGATGAGGGCCCATAGCACTGCTCTTGTCCTGTTGCTGATGGTCCTTGCTGTGGATGTTGCGGCAAACTACGCCTCTAGAAAGATAACTCGGAGGTTGGTGTAATGGCAGACACTTGGGAACACAAGATCGAGGTCAAGCACCTCAACACCTGGTTTGGCAGCAAGCACATCCTCAAGGACATCAGCTGCTATTTCGAGGACAACTCTGTCACTGCCATAATGGGGCCGTCGGGATGCGGCAAGAGCACGCTCCTGCGCAGCATAAACTGACTCAATGACA
>CAZSTY010000152.1:0-4106 GCA_964609885.1 uncultured archaeon | reverse complement strand
GTAAGGCAGCGGCCTTTGGAGCCGTGATCGGAGGTTCGAATCCTCCCGCCCTAAGAACTGACTGATTTGCTGTTCTGTACTGAATTAGCTGGTTCGAATCCTCTCGAGTTCTAGGGTCCTCGCCGGCAGGACGGGAGCAGGGTCAACGATCCGAACACAGTCTCTACTTATGGACCGGTTTCAGGAGGCGTAGGCCACGGCAGTTGCCAATCGTGCAGTTGAAGGACACTGCTCGTTCATGCTACACTGTCTGCGTCGTGAACACAGCTGTTCTAGTTCGTGGTTGCTGTGAGACTCGTCGCATCGTGAGTCGTGTCCTTCTGATTGTTGTTGCTTTCTCCGCTGTCTCTGTACCCTGTGCTGCTGTCTGGATCAGCTACTGCCGAACGTTCGTTCAAGAGGCAGGCGAGTGGGTGATCGCCCCGTGTGCTGATTCTGTTGGCGGATTCGCCTTTGTGACTCTCCCCGAAGAGGGGAACACACCCTACCTTGTTGTCTGCTACATGGGCGGCGTCAGATCAGGCAATGCATACGGCGGCCTACAGATTGACTCACAAGCCTGGGACGATGTTGTATTCCATTCCCTATCATTGCTATCAGAACCAGCTGACGTCAATGAGTTCTCGTTCCCTACAGCCGAAACTGCGTGGACGGACTGCTTTCCTGTCGGGAGAACATTCATGGTTGGTGTCCTTCTAAGGCCGGAAGAAGGGTACTCATGGGCCGACATTCCCCGCACGTACTCCAAGCTGCTGATTGGCGGTGGTGAGTGCGATACAAGTGGAGGCACATCTGCAAGCTTGTTCACTCAGATCGAACTAATCGGATCCCGAGCACAGGCATGGGTAGATGCGATCGCAGGAAGTGATACATTGGGAGATGGCACCCCAGGTAACCCGTTTCGCAGTATCCAATCCGGTGTCTGTTCGGTCAGAGATGGCATGGTGTTAATTAGACCGGGTACGTACTCCAGTAACACTGTCGGAGGCACTGCATATGGCCCGACGACAGTGTCATCTGGGCGGAAGGTACAGCTAATCGGAATTGACTGGCCAGTCGTGACGTTCGGCATCAACTGTAGTGCATCCAGTGCTGACAGCGGCCGGGTCGCTCTTGTTCAGGGGGTGGAGTTTTCTCTCTCCTCCAGTTACTACCCGAAAGTAAGGTTCAGCAGCTACGGAGCAGCCTCCTTTGAAATCTCTGATTGCAGGTTCTCAAACCCACAGGACGGAATCATTGCGTACGGATCCGGATCTTCATCCACTGGACGACTCGAGCTAAGACGATGTACGTTCGCCAATAGTCGCATGGAAGACATCTTTGTGAAGGCCCACGGGGGTCACGTATTGCTTGAGAACTGCTTGGTGAGCGATCTGACCAGTCCAAGTCACCCCCTGTTCCAGGCCAATGATGGAGGAACAATTACAATCGTCAACTGCACCATAGCGCGGACTACATCAACTCCCGCACCGTTCCTCACATTTCAGAGCTCCATCATTGAGATCTTTAATTCGATTGTCTACAACAACACTCCCACCACGATTGGAGGTACGTGCCAGGTAATCTCCGAATACACTTGCAATGACATGTCATGGGTAGGGCTGGGAAACATTGCAGATGATCCTGCGTTCACCGATAGTGAGGGCGGGGATTTTCACTTGTTGAATAGCAGTAGCTGTATTGATGCAGCATCGAGCATCTACTCGCCAATCACAGACTTGGATGGGATTCTTCGAGATGCCAATCCAGACATGGGCGCATACGAAGCGAGCGGGAATTCCATTCCCGGCGATGTCTCAGGTGATGGTGTAGTTGACGTCATTGACGTTCGAATCGCGTATTCCATCGTGATGACAGGATCAGGGCCAACCGCGTATCAGTTGACCCATGGGGATATGGACCTCGACGGAGATCTAGACCTTGATGACATCACAATTCTTGCCGAGTACGTCATCGGGATGCGGGAGGGGCTGCCGTAGGTAACGAGTGTGAAGAAACGCTCGAGACGACGAATCAAGGAGGAGGGCACATGGGCGGGAGGGCGGCGGCGGCCCTGGTCGCCGTAGGAGGGCTCGCGCTGCTTCTATGGCTGGTCGCGTGTACTGGCTTCTGGAGAACAAACGTCCAGGAGCCTGTGCTCATCATTGGGGCAGCGGCCAATATGGGTGGAGGAGTCTGGGAGATCAAGATCTCTGTTGGCGATATGCCTGCGGGAGGAGCAGCAGCAATCGCCATCAAGCACAACGGTCTCTCGTTCATCGATATCGATGCCGCTTCGATTCAGGCCGAAGGGTTGAGCGGCTTCGTCGTAGTAGCTTCGGATTTCGTCGCCCCTGATCCACAGGGTGCGGTGTGTGCGGCGAACGCACATACAGGCGTGGAGAGCGGCCCCATCCTGAAGCTCAAATTCACAGCGACTGGCGGCAATCCGTCAATCGCCATTGATAAGGCAGAAGTGGAGATTGCGAGCGATGCCCATACGCTCATTCCGCTCGGCGACATCGAGACCGACGTGGAGTACTACACCAAGTAGGAGGTGAGTCTAGCGATACGCCGAATGACACTGAGTTTCGTGCTCTTCGCGGGGATATGCGGACTCACCGCCTGGGGGCATGCAAACCTGACTGGTGAGGTATGGACGAACATCGATGTGCAGCTTGACCCTGGTGCACTTCAGCTAGACGCAGGCGTAAACCTAGATCTCCATCTTGGCCCGCTTGTGATGTCGAGTGAATCTGTGCTCGATTCCACCACTGGGTGGCTGTGGCAAGAATTCTCAATTGCAGGAGAACTCGGAGGATTCAGCACATGCCTCGAAGCCCTGTTCGGTCCTTCTACCAACGACTTCCTCTACGCCCAATTCATGACATCACTCATGCTGAGCGGAATGGAGTTCGAATGGTATGGTGCGATTCTCTCTGACGCCGTCTACGGAGGCCCTGCTGACGGATGGGTGCTGAGACTGGCCAGTGATCTCTTCGGCGCACGAATCGTGAGTACAACAGAGATGGGGGCTAGAATTGCGGATGAGGACTTCGATGGGATCACGATTGTGCATGCTGCATCTGGAGAAGGAAGAGACTTCCCGGTTGATCCTGTGGTAGCTGGACAGGGATTCACGGGGCAGAAGATTGCTGTAGATGGTCTTCCATTCACATGTGCTGACGAACTAGGCATCGACCTCTACATGACGTGCTCTGGCTTCGAGTACTTGGCAATCGATCTGAAAGGCATTGACGTGGGTCTGCCATGGCTTGAGGTCGATCTTGAACTGAAGTACGAGACGCAGACGAAGAGCGTCACAGTCTCCCCTCGTATCAAGGCAAGGGACAGCATCTGTGTCACGCCATACCTCGCACTTGCCCCGACTCTGAATCCCCTAAGCTTCGGAGCACCTTATGTGGCAGGAGTTGAGTTGGCTTGCGAATGGAATGGCGTAAGACTCAAGGAGATTGCCGTCCTCGACATGGGGCGCTACGCCATCACGACCGAGGAATACGGAAGTGTGTTCACTGCACGCAGCGAAGCGCTGGAGAGCGGCCTCGACTTCTATCCCGACTTCTGGGAGATGATCAGCATCCAAGTAGATGGAAAGGGCTGTTGTGGAGGTGACTTCCACTTCCTTCTCAACAACTACTTCGATCATGACTCTGACAAGCTGTTCGACTGGGCTATGACATTGGTCAAGGCAAAGATCCCTCTCACTTCGGACATCTCCTTCGGACTTGCTATTGACATCTCCGAAGAGGGCCTCGATAGCGTGGTGTTTGGAGTAGACGTGAGATGGTAGACAACCCTGCTACCAGGGGCCTGTCCCGAGTCTTGGCACGCTGAGCTCTCCACTTGTAGACCTCGGGCGCCTGCAGCGGCAGCGAAGAAATGCAGGCGAGAAAAGCACCCTGTTCTCTTCTGGTAGAGTCGAAGGAACCGGACGCGTTCTGTGAAAGCGGGCAGGCGTTCTAGAAGAAGAGGAGAGCTGGACGCCAGTAGGGAAGGCATTATCGGCAGATCGTTAACCTCCTAACGGAGTTCGAAAGTAGTCCTCTAGAGGTAAGCAGCAGTTGGAACGACTGACCCCTTCCGCTATCAGACGAGTCAGGAAACAG
>CAZSTY010000151.1:0-4109 GCA_964609885.1 uncultured archaeon | reverse complement strand
TGTGATTGAACATGATCGTGACACGATAGTGGCCGCAGACCACATAATTGACCTGGGGCCTCGGGCAGGAGTTCACGGCGGACGAGTGGTCGCACAGGGCCCACCTTCTGAGGTCCTTGCCCACCCGAAGTCGCTAACGGCACAATACCTTGCAGGTAAGAGGCAGATTCCCGTTCCAAAGAAGCGCAGGAGAGGATTCGGAAAGGAGGTCACTGTAAGAGGGGCCCGCCAGTTCAACCTGAAGAACATAACAGTCAGTTTTCCCCTAGGGACCTTCATCTGCGTGACCGGAGTATCCGGAAGCGGGAAGAGCACGCTTGTTCACGAAACCCTCTACAAGGGTCTTGCCCGGCTCATCAATAATGCGTCAGCAACGCCAGGAGAGCATGACTCCATTGAGGGGTGGGAAAACATCGATCGTCTAGTGCTCGTTGACCAATCGCCCATCGGCCGAACCCCAAGATCCAATCCTGCCACGTACACTAAGGTCTTCGACGACATACGCAGACTCTTTGCCATGACGCCCGAGGCAAGGGCGCGCGGTTTCGGTCCAGGCAGGTTCAGCTTCAACACCCGTGAGGGACGTTGCGAGAAATGCAAGGGTAGCGGAGTGTTGAAGATTGAAATGCACTTCATGAGCGACGTCCACATAACGTGTGACGCGTGCAAGGGGAAACGATTCGACAGAGAAACGCTCGAGGTCGAGTACAAGGGAAAGAACATCACAGAGGTGCTTGACCTAACGATCGATGAGGCGCTCAAGTTTTTCAAGGACATTCCACAGGTGGAACGAAGACTGCGAACGCTGGTTGATGTTGGCCTCGGATATCTAAGGCTGGGCCAGCCTGCTACAACGCTCTCAGGTGGCGAGGCCCAGAGAATGAAACTTGCAGCAGAACTCTCCCGCCGATCCACTGGAAACACACTCTACATACTGGATGAACCCACGACTGGTCTCTCAGCATCAGATGTCCATGTGCTCCTCAAGGTCCTGAATCGGCTTGTGGACGCTGGAAACACTGTCATAGTGATTGAGCACAATCTCGAAGTGATCAAGACCGCGGACCATATCATTGACCTTGGCCCAGAGGGCGGTGATGATGGGGGCCGAGTGATTGCGACGGGAACGCCAGAGCAGATTGCTGAGGTAGAGGCCTCCTACACGGGACGATTCCTGAGAGAGGCACTGAAGGGGCACTCTTTGCAAGAATTGAAACGTCCGAGAGGGGAGTAGAGTATGGGAACCAGCGTGTCAGGCATAGTCAGACTCGTACGCGACCTCCCCGATGAGCCCGGGGTCTACATCTGGCGTGACAAAGACGGGAAGATCCTGTATATCGGGAAGGCGAAGTCGCTCAGAAAACGCGTAAGCTCCTATCTCAGAGAGAGAGGCCTTGACAGAAAGACTCGCGACCTGATGAAACTGGCTCGAGATCTCGAAACAATCGTGACAGCCACAGAGCGTGAGGCATTGATTGTAGAGGCCACGCTCATCAAGAAGCATCAACCAAAGTTCAACCTCGCCCTCAAAGATGACCGACGCCATGCTTGGGTGCGCATCAACGTAAACGCGGAGGTCCCAAGTGCCTTCGTCACCCGTGACTTCGAGAAAGACGGTTCGAGGTACTTTGGACCGTACAGCTCAACAAAACGCCTTGAGAAGACGCTCAGTACGGTGAGAAGATTCATCCCCGTTGCAAGCTGTCGCGACCCGATATCTGCCCGGCGTGAGTGCATTGACTATCACTTGGGGCGTTGCGCAGCGCCATGCACAGGCAGAATCAATCTCGCCGAGTACAGGGGTCTAGTGCAGCAGCTCATCCTGTTCCTTGAGGGCGCAGAGAGAGAACTCATCGCACTGCTTGAGAGGGAGATGAAAGAGGCTGCAGGGAAGCTAGACTTTGAGCGCGCCGCCATGTTGAGAGATCGGTTGAACGACCTGCAGCTCTTGATGCGCCGTCAGCGGGTCTTTGACTCCGACGGCACGGACCGCGATGTCCTAGGCCTCTCTCGAACCGAGGAGGCCGCGCTCGTGCAGCTGCTCACAATCCGTGGCGGGCGTCTAATCGGTTCGGACCACTTCATGTTCGATGCACAACTCGATGTTGCAGATGAAGACATCATCACGTCATTCATTGAGCAGTACTACTTCACTCTGCCCAAACTACCAGAGGAGATTCTCCTTCCCTGCGATATCCCCGACCGCGAGCGGCTTGCGGAATGGCTGTCGCACGAGAGTTCTCACAGGGTCAGAATAATCGTGCCAGTCGAGAGCCGGATGGCCGACTTGGTACAGATGGCAAACAGGAACGCCTACAGGGCTCTTCGGAAGGTCCTGATCCTGGGAGAGCGGGGTGATGAGGTCGTAGACTCAGGTGTGAGGGCCCTACGAGAGGTCCTAGGGCTGCGTCGTGCGCCGCTCCATATTGAGGGATTCGATATTGCGAATATTCAGGGTACTGACCCTACGGGTTCCTGCGTGGTCTTCCGAAATGGTGTCCCTGACAAGAAGAGCTACAGGATGTTCAGGATTCGCGTGAAAGAAACTCCCGACGACTACGCCATGATGAATGAGGTGGTATATAGAAGATACAGAGGGGTACTGGACCGTGGTGATCCGCTACCGGACCTCATCGTGATAGATGGTGGAAAGGGACAGCTAAATTCGGCGACAGATGCCCTGCGCCGACTTGGTCTCGACTATGTGCCAATCATCTCCATCGCCAAACGTGAGGAGATCATATTCACGCCCTCTCAGAAGGATGGGATAGCCCTTCCGGAGACCTCCCCTGCGCTGAAACTCGTCCAGCGGGTCAGAGACGAGGCCCATCGATTTGCTCAACGGTACTATCACAAGCTGAGGGAGAAGCACGTAACGGGAACGCTTCTAGAGGAGGCTCCGGGAATCGGGCCGCGCAGGCGTGCTGCTCTCTTGAAGGCCTTTGGAAGCATCGATGGCGTGCGGGCCGCGAGCGTGGAGGAGTTGGCAAGAGTCGATGGAATGACCTTGCGCGCTGCACGGGACCTCAAGGTATGGCTTGAGGGCGAGCCGCTTGAATAACAAACGGTTCACTCCACACACTTAAGAATGAGAGTGTATTGTTCTTTCCACTGGGAGGATGTCCATGCCGTTCGTCTTCGTAGGCATCAAGACTCATCCCGGCCAGTCGGATGCTGTTCGGGACTCGCTCTCTTCACGAGAGGAGGTTCGGAGCATCTGCAAGCTCTACGCGGGCCAGTACGACGTTGTCATGGTGATCGAGGTTCCATCCCTCGACGAGTACCACAAGTTCGTTGCTGGTGTTCTCGCTGACCATGAAGGTGTGATGGACTTCGAGTCGTTTATCGCCGTTTGACGCCAATATGCTCCTCGTTTGCACGTGAGAGGGCAGGCTTTCTGCGGGTTCTCGGTCTTCCGTACAACAGGTAGATGATCAGTCCCACGGCGCTCATAATGCCACCGAGATACAATGTTTCAGGATGAAGACTTGGCACGAGAAGCAGACACGTACCCACACCGAGGATGGGAATCGCAGGATAGAAACGCGCCTTGAACGTACCGGGAACGCTAAGCCCCTTCTCCCGAAGCACGATCACTGAGGCATTCACGATAGACAGGCCAATGAGATACCCGAAGTCTGAGAGAGATGCGACCAAACTGACGTTGCCGCTAATCGCGAACATGCTTACAATTAGAAGTGTAAGGATCAGAGCAGGTATTGGGGTCCTCAGTCGCTCGTCCACACTCTCGAGTACCGACGGGAAGTATCGGTCTCGGCCCATCGAGTAGGCGACCCTAGCAGTAGCCAGAAATGTCGCGTTGAGTGCTGCGTAGTTCGATGCGGCCATCCCGGCAAGGGCAAAATAGAATGCCGCCGGACCGAACATGACACCAAAGACATCAGCGATTGGCGTGAATGAATCGGCAACCTGGGTATAGTGAACGACTCCGACAATCACGAACGAGGCGGCCATGTAGACAATTGTTGCGATTATGAGCGTCAGCATGATGGCCCGCGGGATGTTTCTTGCAGGCTCCTTGATCTCCTCGGTAGCAGTCGTTATCAGTTCGAACCCGACGAAGCTAATATAGATGAAGGATACTGTTC
>CAZSTY010000150.1:0-4192 GCA_964609885.1 uncultured archaeon | reverse complement strand
TTCCGTTGATTGGCCTACGCGTCATGCGAACGATTCTCATTGATTACAGTGGGCCGATCCACATGGGAACACTCATTGTCGGAGTCGGTGTTCGAAGGCCAGTTCAGTCACAGCGTGCTCGTGACATCACGGTAGCAGGAATCACGAGCAGAGGCTGACAATCTGGAGAATCCTGGATAGTGAGGACCAAGATACCCCTTGACATGACATCACCACCATTCTCCAATACTTTACCATCAATGCATACCTCCTCCTCGACCAGATCACTGATCTTGTTGATACTATCTTTACCCATCACGTTATCGGTATCTGCTGCGGCCCATCCACTCGTATCAGGATCATTCGCCGTTGGGACGCAGAACGTCAAGTCCATTGTCTTCGTACTGGAACATGTGGAGTTCAAGCAGTGCGAGTGGGAGCAGATAATCGAAGAGATACCATTTCCACTGCGGTAGCGAGCTCCACGCAGATGTGAACGCCGCGAGGAACACCATTGGGGTTTAGCAACCCGGTACCGTTGCCGGGCGGACACGAATCTGGTGTCCAAATTTGTCAAAACACAATCAACGGTTCGGTCAAGAAGTTGCGATATTGGTGAGCGTTTATATGGCAACATTTGTGTTGTCTAGTGAGAATCAATGACGACTTGGGACGAAGATGGCCTTCCGCCCGAACTAGAGGAGAAGATTCGTAAGGCACTGCCTTCGATCTTGCGGGAGTTCGCCACAGTGTACTCCACAGAAGAGCTGGCCACACGCAGGGATCTCCAAGACATGCTCGAGTTTGTAAGCAAGCGTTTTGAGGCAGTGGACAAGCGCTTTGAGGAACTCATCAGTGAGATGCAGCGACGTTCCGAGATTGTTGACAGACGCTTTGAGGCAGTGGACAAGCGCTTTGAGGAACTCATCAGTGAGATGCAGCGACGTTCCGAGATTGTTGACAGACGCTTTGAGGCAGTGGACAAGCGCTTTGAGGAACTCATTAGCGAGATGCAGCGACGTTCCGAGATTGTTGATAGACGCTTTGAGGCAGTGGACAAGCGCTTTGAGGAACTCATCAGCGAGATGCGGCGAGGTTTTGAGGAGTCTGACAGGCGACTTGAACAGGTCCAAGAAAACTTCACCAGAATGGTCGAGGAATTGAGCAAGGGGTTCGAGGCCGTTCGCAAGGATGTCGCAGCAGTTTCGTCACGTTATGGTCACCGGTTTGAGGATATCTTCAGGGACATTTTCCGGGAGGCGTTGCTAACCGAGAACGTCGACCCTGACAAGCTGAGGCGACTGTACGTCTTGGACGAGGAGGGTGTGGTGGTTCCACCGGGATCCGCAACTGACATTGACATGATGGTGTCTGACGGTGAATGTGTCTTTGTCGAAGTGAAGACCAGAACCGAACTGCACGATGTCTGGAAGTTCCTTAAGACTGTAGAGCTGGCCGAGAAACAGGAGGGGGTCAAGGCCACGAGGTTGCTGCTTGTTACGCTGGAGATTGACCCTGCGACGCGCTTGAAAGCGGAAACAATGGGAATCCGTGTCATAACATCTGAGCGCGACCACTAGCCCACAGCCTCACATATGACTACTAACTGACGATTGACCACTCAAAGCATGAGACCGGTCCGCATGAGGTCCTCCAGCTCCGGAATGACTTCCGATAACCTTTCTGCGACTGTCTTGCATCCGCGTCATCCTGACGATGGCCGAGGCTCCTCAACGACTGCGTCGGTACTTCCAAACCACTGTGCCGATTGGTCGTGGGCGCCGACGTATCCAGTGCTTCCACGCGCAAGGACACACGGCTTGGGTCACGCCACCCACCCTGGTCTCTGCTCGTGTGTTGCTGGGGCCGGCACCCACTATTAACGCACCGCGAACATGACCCAGAGGTCAACGGAATCGTTCGCGGATCACTGCTTCTCTGGAGATCATCTCTCTATAATGCAGGAAGATTCCAACGGGTCCTAGTGCTAGAATGACCCCTGGGGCCAAGACAAATGCGGCGAACCAAGACTCGTAGAGCCAAGAAATCCGATGACTAGACCAACACCGACGAAAGTGGCCGCCATGGCGTAGTTCGTAAGAACGACCAACCCTACGATTGTGGCCCATGTCCTGATGTTCTTGAACTCGCTCGGGTTGAATGGCTCGGAATTATCTTGACCAGCAAGGTACTCCGCACATGTGTCAGCTCCAAGGAGAATCGCCGCAACCCCGATGTTGTAGATGTTCAGGATGACTATTGTGAGAGATGGATGGACCACTCCCGTGACGTACGCTACGAGTATCAGCCCCCTCCCCGAGATTCAGGACGGGTTCAGGCGGTAGGCAACTCCCACCAGAATGTACAGCACTGGTATCGTCATCATTACGATGCTGAGAATGGCAGGCAGACCGTGCATGTAGCCTAGGTCTGTCCCCAGTATGAACTCGTGTTATGGTTTCACGGACTGACAGTGTGGGGCACTTGGCTTCTGGACCTTCTTGCTCTCTCGGTCGTACATACACTCGTGCGTTGTCCCGGGCTTCTCAGGACTGCACAGGCACTCGCAGGTGAAGACGGAAGGGATAGACTTATATTATATCACATTTGATATATCACATGTGATATTACTTTGGCATGAGATGTGGACTGCTATGGACCCGAAAAGGCGACCGCGATGGGAAATGGTGGTAGAGGCATTCCGCAAGAAGGGAGCCTTAAGCCCAAAGACGGCAATGACTCTGGAGGAACTTGGAGTCACCCTACCGCCGATGTTGCTGGACGAACGGTTCAAGGATCTCTCGCCGATTGTTAGAGTCAAGGACAAGTACTATCTGTCCGAGGAGCGACTCTCAACTCTGAGAGAGAAGCTTGGGCCGTGGGGCGCCCTGAGGCAATGGGTGCAGCACACAGCAAGTGTTCCGAAGGGATACCTGCGCGTGCGCGTGTTGCAGCTGTTGAAGGAACGGCCCATGTCTGGTGCAGAGATCGCTGACGCGATCGAGGCCGAGACAGATGGCAGATGGCGCCCGAAACCTGGGTCAATCTATCCCTTGTTGAAGTCGTTCCTCAAACAGGGGTTGACCGTTGAAGTTCCCTCAGAGGATGACCGTACCCGAAGATACACATTGACCCCGAAGGGCGAGGAGCTGTATGATCTTCAAGTCGCTCGTAATGAGCAGATACGGGCCAAGCTCGAAATTGGCTCCATGCAGTTCTTACCGCCACCATTTATGCTTGCAATGCCTGAGGGACTGTCCCATCTGCGAGAACCTATCCAACGACTCTTTGGGTTGTTCTTCGAGTTTCGAGAACTGATCCAGGACGACGAGTCGGGAGAGGTTGCGGAAACCGTGACCAGTCTTCTTGATGAAACCGTCAAGAAGTATGAACGGGTCCTCAGGAGACTAAAGAAGCAGTCCACATCGTCTGGTGCCAAAGGGCGGAGGTGAATGCGATTTCTACCGTAGTACAAGTGACTGATGTCACAAAGACGTACATGATGGGAGAGATACCAGTCAGTGCTCTACGAGGTGTGACGTTGAGCGTCCTGCAAGGCGACTATCTGTCAATACTAGGTCCATCGGGTAGTGGAAAGTCAACTCTACTGAACCTGATAGGTGCACTTGACAGGCCGACATCGGGGATTGTTGAGGTCAATGGTGTGGAACTGGGATCACTCAGTGACAACCAATTGGCTGAGATACGCGGTCAGATTGGGTTCGTGTTTCAGTTTTTCAATCTGATACCGCGACTGGACGCGATAGGAAACGTCGAGCTCCCCCTGACGATTGCTGGTGTTCCTAAGAAGGAACGAAGAAAGCGAGCGGAAGAGATGCTTGTCACGGTCGGTCTTGATGGGCGATTCGAGCACAAGCCTTCCGAGTTGAGCGGTGGTGAGAGGCAACGCGTGGCCATAGCACGTGCGCTGATCACAGATCCCTCGTTCGTACTCATGGATGAGCCGACCGGGAACCTGGACAGCAAGACGGCCGCAGATGTCATGGACCTCGTCACAGAACTCAATGAGAGCAAGAAGATCACGGTCATAGTAGTGACTCACGATCCGGATGTGGGACGTAGGGCTCACCGTTCTGTGAGAATGCGTGATGGCCTAATCGTATCGGCGGAGTTGAACTGAGGTGCGTGTACGTGATATCCTCTCATACTCGGTGAGTTCCATGCGACTTCGTAAACTCAGGGCTGGACTCAC
>CAZSTY010000149.1:0-4201 GCA_964609885.1 uncultured archaeon | reverse complement strand
CTCTTCGGCCCGCTCCATGGTGACGCCCCAACTATTAATTGGAAAGCCCTCTGGACTGATGAAAAGTGCAGCATAGACATCAGGGAACTTGCTGGTAATGTTCTGAATGATGCGTTCGAATATCTCACGCTTGGGCATTGCTGGCATAATTGTTCACATCCACGGGCTCTTTGCGTCCCTTGTCCACGAATCAGCGCCCCTCAGAAAATAAGATTTTTCCCTATGGTGTTGGCTCTGAGAAAGTGCCTCGCAAGGGGCCCGCAATGAGGGACGACCAGAATGCGCTTCGGCGACGAAGAGATGGGACTCGCAGGGCGAAGAGTCACAGCGGCTCGGGCGATATCCAGACTGACTCCCGCACCGCTATTCAATCTGTATATAGCTATCCTAGTTGCCTACACTTCGCCAATCGGTCTGGGCCCTATTCTCGAACCCATTGGGGTGATCACAATCTGTTTCCTCTTGATGGTCGTTTTGCCGCTGGCGCCCATAGTGCTTAGTGCTTGGCGTGGTCGTACAGATCTTGATGTGTCCGATAGATCCAGACGAACTGCCTTCTTTGTGTTCTCAATCCTGTGCTATGTGGTGGCGTACGTTGTGTACTGGTTTTTCCAATGCCATGTGATGCAGGTTCTTGCTGCTGCCTACAGTGCGGTGACAACTGCAACAACCATCGTGACCACACGAACCAAGGTCTCCGTCCATGCTGTAGGAGTAGCAGGGCCCAGTACGGCGGTCATTTACATGTACGGCCCGATTGCCCTGCCCCTGCTGCTCCTATGGCTAGCAGTTGCGTGGTCAAGAGTTGTTCTCAAACAACATACGTATCGACAGACGTTTCTCGGAATGGTGACAGGAGTCGTCTTTACGCTCGTCACGTACGTCCTTCTCTACGGTCGATAGTCGAGAGAATCTATCACCAAAAGTCTTATGAAACGCTCGCGAGAAACGAATAGAGCGGGGACTGCGTTTCACGACTGTGAGCTGTACCTTAGCGACCGTACCACACCATTTACACGCATTTGACGCACCATGTATGATGTTGGCACGAAACATAGAGGCGGTACTGACTTGCCTGACGTAGTGATTTGCCCAGAATGCGGCAGCAGAGTTGCCAAGGGGTCAACCCATTGCCTACATTGCGGAACAAGACTTGACGTAGGTGAGAGGGTTGTGTCAGACAGCTCTCCATCTCGTGCTGGCGTGAAGACCGAGCGTGCATCTCTGGAAGATGCTGAAACAACGATGATGGACATGCTTGCGGAGAGCAAGCCAGTCCCTAGTTCGCCCAGAGATGCTAGCCCAGCAGGGGAGGCAGAGCCGACCCTCGACTCGCTCCCGCCAATTGACGAGAGTCTCCTACCTCAACCAGAAGAAACGACTCCAGTATCGCAGGAGCCATCTGCTGCAGACACGGACATGACACTAGAACCGACGGGCGAGGAAGAACTCATGTGGGATGTGGACGGCGACATGGAAGACGACGATGTTCACAAAGCCAAGGAAATCGATGAGATACCTGTAGAGGAGCGCGACGCCACAGTCGCGGGGGAGATTGAACCCGAAGAGGTCAGAGAAGGCGAACCGTTTCACGAGGTGGAGCCGCCGATTCCCGTCGACGTAGAGGACCTCTCAGAACTTGCTCCTCCCGAGGCGAGAGACCATTTGTTCACAGAGCCAGAAGAAGTCCCCCTCGCGAAAGAGGTGACGCATCTCTTTCCGAAGGGTAAGGGCAGTACGACGCGCGAGTTCATCGATGCTATCGTGGGCAGGCCGAAGAGAATTAGCATTTCCGAGCCGATGAAGGAACTGGAAACACCATCCTGTCCTCACTGCGGTGCGGCATTGACGGGTGATGACTTCGAGTATCCGGGATATGTCTACGAGGCCATGGGTCGGGCTCGGATGGAACATGGAGTCGAGCTGCTCAAGAAGGGTGAGCACGAGAGGGCCATCGAAGAGTTTGAGAGAGCAAAGAAGCTGTACAGTAGGGCCAACAATGAGAAAATGGTCGCCGAGGCGTCCAGACGCGTGGATGAGGGCTATGAAACGATGGCCGCATCTCACTTCTCGGAGGGCGAGCGGCACCTGAAAGAGAAAGAGTTCGAGTGGGCCATCGTCCAGTTCAAGAAGGCCCGGGAGATTTACATGTTCACGGCCCTTGCGAAGATGCGGGCGAAGTGTACCGACCGCATCAAGCGCACCTATGAGGAATGGGGCAAGGCTCTGGAAGAAGAGGGCGATCGTCTGGCAAAGGCTGGCGACAGCAGACGTGCTCTGGCAAAGTATCAAGAGGCAGCAGAGAAATACCGCGAGGCCGAAGCGCCGAAGCGTCTCAGAGGCCTCGAGAAGAAGATTCGACGAGCGTAGTGGAGAAGCGGACGCAGGACCGGGCACACCCCGACCTACGTTGACAGGTTAAATCCTGTGAGTCTGAGTATGTTGTCCTTGAAGATCAGTCTGAGGGCCTCCTCTTGGTTCTTCGTGGCAGCGCGGGACACGGCATGGAACTGTGCCTCTAGCACGTCGAACCGAAAGCCACGCGGAAAGAAACTGGAGTCAGTCCCAAAGCCTACTCGCTCAGGGCCCGCAGCGTTCAGCATTTTGGAGAACACCTTCTCCAGCGTTAAGTCGCAGGACTGGTAGCGAATCCAGCTATTGCTTCCACTCGAGTCGACTACTACGTTTTCCGTCTGGTACATGAGCATCAAGACCTCTCTGAAGAAGCCTGCGCCGAAGTGGGCAATCATAAAGTAGGTGTCGGGGAAGTCTCGCGCGGGACCATGAATATCGAGAGGATTCGCATGCCGCATATCTACGTCAGAACCAATGCTTATCCCGAAATGCAGGACCATGAGCAGGCCGTGGCGGTCAGCCTCTTCGTAAATCGCGTAGACGCGCTCGTCATGCGCAGGGAATGGCCATGAGGAGGGGTACAATTTGATTCCCTGAAAGCCATGTCTGGCGGCCCTCTTCACGAGACCAACCGGATCTTCTCCCTCGGGTCAATGTTTGCGTATCCCAAGAACCGACCGGGAAATCGTCGTCTGGCATCATTGAACTCGTCCCACGCCGCCGGTGAGACCATCATCCCAATGGCAGTAATCCCGTACCTGTCCAGCTCATTAATCCACATCTCTGCCGTGTCCCATCGCTCAGACGGCATCTCAACGTGGCTCATGTCAGTGTGAGAGGCAATTCTCCTACGAAACCGTTCAAGACTGCCACTACGCTCTATCCAGCTCCTCATGACATCGTAGGTGACGAAGTGCGCATGTCCGTCAATCACCTCGATGCCCAGTCGGGACTTCATGTAGAGGAAAATGCCTCTTCTACGGAATAACAATGACCATCTCAGCAGCCTAGATCCAGTCGCCGGTTTCCAGCTTGGTGGGAATGTATTCATCGGTCAGGAACTCAAAGCTGTGGCTCGCGAACGCCTGGATCTCCGCCTTCTCCTTGAGGCGCAGCATGAGCTTGAGGTCTTCCACCCACTCCTTGTTACTCTGGACGAAGGGCTCTTTCAGCATGTCTTTCACGCGCTTGATGTCAGCAGGCTCCATGGGAATGCGTACGGCCTTGGGAATGTTGTATGCATCCAAGTCCCGGCTCAACACACCGAGAAGCTTCAACTCAGGCGTTGCGATGAATGGCGACTCGTAGCTCAGCCTCTTGCTGCCTCGTAGGAAGACAGAGTAGATGTAGTGCCCATATGGGTCCGAGTCCACCAGTGCAAAAGCCGGAATCTCAAGTTCCTTCACCAGGCGCTTCAGGAACGCGCGCGTTGCCATGTCACCAGAACCCTTGCCCGTGAGGACTATGCATGGCTGCCGGTTCCAGTACTTCGACTCCGCCAGCCTCATGACGGCCGCGTCCTTCTCAGACAGGATTATGAACTCGGCATCACTCTCTACAATCTCAACCTGATCAAGGAAGGGCGTGATTGCCCACCCACCGGTACCCATCTTCGTGAGGTCAATCAGGTCACCGCCGTCCCTGATGATGACTCGTCCCATGGCTGAACCACGGGCAGATGCCACGACATGGATGCTGTCACGCGTCGTCTGAAGCATAGATGCAACGTCTTCGATTATCTTGTCGCTGTACTTCTGATCACGGAACAGGTTAACATCCGAATAGTAGATCTCTCGTTTCGTTGCGTGCAGGTTGGAGCGTAAGAGTTGGAACACAATCTCCATGA
>CAZSTY010000148.1:0-4243 GCA_964609885.1 uncultured archaeon | reverse complement strand
GGGGCCTCTCAGCCCCTACGCGGGGAGGAAACACGTGATAGAAGTGCTGCTTTTCCCCTCGATCTCCCCACACGACTCATTCTCATGTACTCCGTGTACGGCGACACCGTGCTTGATCCGTTCTTAGGTATTGGAACAACGATGCTCGCCGCAATGATTCTTGGTAGGAATAGCATCGGCATCGAGATAGACAAGTCGCTGACCGGAGCCGTAGCAGAACGACTCACAGATGCCATAGCTCTTGGCAGACTGTTTATTGCAGAACGGTACGACAACCATCTGCGATTCGTAAGAGAACGTGACTCGAACAAGACTCCGCCGAGATACTACAACCAGAAACTTCGATGCCCAGTCATGACCAGCCAAGAAACCGACATGGTGTTCTACGAACTCACCTCGGTACGCACAGCGGATGAAGATGTCATTGTTGCTGAATACACGTCATTCGACTCTGGTGAATAGCCGTGGTCAAGCGTGTTCGAGAACCTCGTCCATGGCCCCTGTCCTGTAGCCCTCTACGTCGAATGTCACGTATCTGAACCCCACAGACTTGGCCACAGCGGCAAGACGGTCCAGCTTCTTGACATCGAAGAGCCTCTCGCGTTCATGTCGTCCAACCTCGATGCGGACGACCTCCCCATGGAATCGAGCTCTCACGCATTCCACGTCAAACATCTCACGCACCGCCTGTTCTACCGACTCTACCATTCGTACGCGTTCCTCCGTGATCTCAGTGCCGTAAGGGAACCTGCTCGACAGGCACGCCATTGGGGGTCTGTCGGCAACAGAGAGCCCGTGTTCTCTAGCAAACTCCCGAATCTCGTTCTTGGTAATCCCGGTTTCCTTGAACGGTGAAACCACACCGGCCTCCTGAAGCGCACGAGCTCCAGGCCGATGGCCCTGAACATCGCTGGCGTTGGTACCATCAACAACCATGTCAAGCCCCCAGAGGCGTGCGTGCTCAAGCCAGACTGAGGCGAGCTCCTTCTTACAGTGATAGCACCGGTCTACAGGGTTCTTCACAAGGCCTTGATTTGCAAGTTGGTCGACTTCCACGACGCGAATCGGGAGGTCGAGCTCCTGAGCGACTCTCCTCGCAAGTTCAAGCTCACTCCTCAGAAACGTCACCGAAGCCACCGTGAGAAGCACCGTCTTGGCGGCAACCTCCTTGCTCAGTAATGCCAAGGTGGCACTGTCGACGCCACCACTAAAGGCAACGAGGACTCGCTCTCCCCTGAGAAGACTCCTGACCCTGTCAAACTTTGCCCTTACAGACTTGTCCATCCATTATGACTCTCCGTCGAACATTGGCCAAGACGGCTGATTCACTGCCAGATTGAGTGAAAGGAAGTGCGGTATGCTTGTCAAGCTTCCTATACGACAAGGCTTCGAAAAGGTAGAGTGGGGCAGTCGCACGCGGCTGGCGTGCGAACAATGCTACATAGTTTCCCAAATGGCAATGGCCCCGATAAGCAACGGGAAGACCGCAAGCGAATTGAGGGCCATCAAGACATAAGGATGAACACCAAAGACGGACTCGACTACAGCCTCCTCGGCTGTCGCTGTCAGGACCAAGACCATGATAACCAACGGAATCGCAACCGCCATGGTCTTGATGGAAGACTGTTTCACTTGAAACACCTCCCAACGCGGGGTCTTTGGCAGAGATACAAGTCATGCGTTGCAGGGAGCATGAGGATGGACTTGACGACTGCTTGTCTGTTGCTGGAATCAGAGTGAGAATCTACGTATAGACAAGGGGAACTATGCGACCAGCGACCTGTTGAGCCTCGCTCTCTGATGCATACCCACGAAGCAAGATTCTGCCGTCGGGAAACAAGGTGATTCCGCGTTCATTCTCGTCCTCCAATATCAATATCGCAGGAAGAACGACGCGTATTCGCATTCCAGTTAATTCGGCAACGCCCTCACCGATAGACTCCAAGGTCACAGTGACACGCTTCCTAGGGCGAATCTCAAAGGCGGCCTTTTCCGAACACAGCCTGACAGTATACGAGTCCGGCATCTCATTCCTCCTCCTTCAAGACAAGAATCTCCGCCTCGGAAACCTCAGCCCGTATCCATCGGAGATCAAGCCTCTCCTCAATTGAGGCTATCTCATCTAGGTTGGCATGAACAACGGGGTGTTTCGGCGGAAGCACGCAACAAGAGGCGGCCTCGCTAGCGAAACGGTACGTCCCAATCAGCCGCGACATGCGTTCGATGTCCGTCTTGTCATCGCCGGCACAAGGACGAAGCACAGGGACCCTGCATACCGCACTACTCTCGACTAGCAGGTTTCTCGTGGTCTGGGACGCCTGTTCACCGATGATTTCTCCCGTGACTATAGCATGAGCGCCCTCACGAATAGCAACCTCCTCGGCAAGACGATACATGTTACGCCTGCAGAATATGCATGTCATCTTGCGTGGCGCGTTCCTCAAGACATCCGTCAGGTCATCACCATGGGGCACTATGTACATCTTGACAGTGACGCCGTGAACGAACTCGGCAATGGCTCTTGCCTGTTCTACCGCTATTCTTCTGTTGGACGAGTCCGAGTAGGGGGAGTTGTCGAAGTGGACAAAGACGGGCACGCAGCCCCTTCTGACCGCCTTGTAGGCGGCCACAGGCGAGTCGAGACCGCTTGAAATCATAATGACGACCCGTCCCTCCAATCCAGAGGGCAGCCCGCCAACCCCTGAGATTCTCTGACGAGAGCAAAAGACCCCAGCACCCTCCAGCTCAACATGCATTCTCTCTGTGATTATCTTTTGCTCACCAACATATGGCCAACTCGCATCATCAAGTTCACTAGTGGACTCCGCGTTGCTCAGTAGGCTGTCCGGCCAGTGGGAACGCTCACGGACAATCACCCCGGGAGCCGCCCACTCAACACCGAACACCCGATTGACTGTGAAGGCCACCTGTAGTGGGTAGCTTGTGCGAATCAACAGGTATGGCCCAAGTCGTTCAATACTCTCGAACTTGTGGCCTCTCTTCTGTAGAGCAATCTCAACATTGCGACTGAGCAGCTGCCAGAAACGCCTTCGCCGGGCCTCTGAAACAAGCTGCGTGTCTGTCGGATGGACCAAGACTGCAGAAGAGGTCACGGTCATCGGTTGTCCCTCGTGGCTGCTGTGATTGAACTCAGCCCGTAGGCTCTTCGGGGGGGCGCTTATAGAGGCAGCGCTCGGAACACGGACACACGGGACTCACGTGAAATCCTCTACGCCTTCTGCCTCCTCCTCCACCGTGACCACATGAGGCGGAAGAGTCTCCTCCACGTAGACCCACAAGAGCATGGCGCCAAAGATTCCGATTCCTGTCGAGATCCAGAACGGGATGACTAGACCCTCTATCATGAGAAGGCCCACCTGAAAGACCATCAACGAGAATACGCCGTAGAGCCAGCCGCCAACAAGCGGGCCAAGGGTGGCGCCTGCATTGAAGAAGGCTTGAATTGTGCCAAAGAGCTTTCCGCGAAGGCTCCACGGAACTATGTCCGCCTGAATGGCGCGCATGGCTGGCTGAGAGGCGGACATCGCTGCACTCTGAGTCACCCAAACGACCGCTGTTTCCGATATGCTTCGTGTGAGCGGAAGTACGAAGAGCCCACTTCTTGCCAGCACCGCGCCACCGACGGCAATTCCTTTTCGACCATGGGAGTCGGAGTAGCGACCAGCCGGGATTGTGAAGAGCATTCCCACGGCACCAGCGCCCGAGATGATGAGTCCGATTATTCCGATGTCGGTCGTGATCTTGCTCATCAAGAACAGCTGGAACAGCGGTTGGCCCATTCCCATGGCGATTCCGTTCGTGATAGCCATCACGTACAGGACATGCACCATTCGCCGCGTCTTGGGGCTCATTTCATTCTCAGTCCGAGGCGCGGGATCGTCAGCGGGCGAGGGATTGTCCCGCACGACTGGTTGCTCCCTCCGAACCGCGGCGTTCCTCCGTTTGGGTGCTGTTTCCGCAAGCACGGCCATAGTGGCAAGGACAGAAGGTACAACGATGAGTGCCGCGATGAAGTAGGGAACACGGAATACGTCGGGCACAGGCAGGAGCAGCACGTCCCTGCAGAAGTTGTAGAGGGCGCCTCCCACACCGGGACCAGCTATGAACCCGACATTGGACACCATCATGTACAGGCCAAGCCCCTCAGCTCTGCGCTCCACTCCAACTATGTCCATTAGGGCGGCCTCCGAAACTGGCCACACCATTGCGGACACCACGCCCT
>CAZSTY010000147.1:0-4255 GCA_964609885.1 uncultured archaeon | reverse complement strand
TTGCACGAGAGTAAGTACCTTGTTGATGTTAGGTGTTGCGGGTCGTCAGAACTCACCCGGTCGAAATGAGTCATCGGCAATACCGGTGCCGCGCTCTATGCTCGTTGTTTCAATCTTTGGGGGCAGTCGTGTCTTCGGGTTGTACTCGGGCCTCGTTGCAGCAAGACGCTCGGCCACTTCAAGACCCTGACGGGCCGTAGAGCGGAAGGACATTTCTAGGACAGGCATGTAGAAGATGAGCGGTAGAAAGACCAAGACCATGACGAACCTGAACGGCCAGAGATTGTAGTGGAATGACGGATCTATGATGTTTCTGGCCTTGAATAGAACCTCGACCCAGCCCCATCCCGCGCCCAAGAGAAGACTCGCCTGGCGAATGCGCTTCAAGCGGAGGTACAGCGAGAGTGTGTCCCGGGCCCACATATCAAACGACGGTTCGCCGATCTCGCAGCGAAGGACTCCGCCTTCCATCGCCACAGCCACGGCAAGTTTGCGAATGAGTTCTTCGTCGTGACGCTCCAAGAAGACAAATGTCCTGAAACGCCTCTGGAAGAAGCCGCCCCACGATACCACCGAGAACACGACCATCACAACAGCCCACACAACGGCCACCACGGCCAAGAGTGCTACAACAATTCCCAGGCAGCACAGAGCGGCCTCTCCGTCGGTCGCGCCGCCACCGCAATCCGGTATCCATAGGTCTCCTCCCTTCAACGCAGAGGTCACTCTAATCTCACCGCAACGCCGCGAGAACATGATGGGGCCCTCTTCGTGAACAGGGACGATTGTACGAATCATATCCCGTATCTTCGTCCCCGACACCCCATAGACACGATACCGCTGGTAGTCATTGCCATGGTATTTCGCCGGCTCGCCGCACTCCAATACTGACATGATGTGCCACCCACCGTGCCATGGCTATAGGTAGCGTGTAGTCGTTCTATACGAAGGTGTCCCTTCCATAGGCCTGTTCAAGATTGACAACCCACACGCTCCTCATAACAACGCCAAGCGCTACTACTGCTTCCGTCACGGGAGTATTAAATGTGTGCGCAAGACCAATGAGAAAACAGGAGATGGAGCCGGCCAGGGGATTTGCACCCCTGTAAAAGGGATCTGCAGTCCCTCGCGTAAGCTTCTCCGCCAGACCGGCTCAGATGTGTCGAACTTGCGCGACGCATCTACTCCCCGATTCTCGTATTTTAAGGATATCGGCAAATTTGGCACTAGACGTAGCCAAGCTATTCGACGCCACCGAGCAACAGGGCCAAGAGTGCCTTCTCAGTATGCATACGGTTCTCGGCCTCGTCGAAGACGAAGGACTGTGGGCCCTCGATCACCTCGTCAGTGACCTCCTCTCCGCGGTGGGCTGGCAAGCAGTGCATATAGATGGCATCCTTCTTGGCCCAGCTCATGACCTCGCTATTGATCTGGTAGGGCATGAAGTCCTTGAGCTTGCGCCTGTTCTCCTCCTCGTCGCCACCACGAGTCATGCTGACGAAAGTGATGCCAACGACAATGTCGGCGTCGGTGATGGCCTCGCGGAGATCCTGTGTCATCCTGAACGAGCCTCCCGTTTCGCGGTTCGTCTTCTCGATGAACTGCTTGGCCCGCGGCCAGAACCTAGACTCGTAGCCGGCTGGGAGGGCGTACACCATTTCCCATCCGAAAATGGCGCTGGCTATGCCCCAAGAATGCGCCATATTCCAGACATCGCCCACATATCCAATCTTCAGGTCATGGAGCCGTCCCTTCTTCTCACGAATGTGCTGGATGTCGGCGAGAAGCTGACACGGGTGGCTCTCGTTCGTGAGGGCGTTGATGACGGGTTTCTTCATGTATCTCGCGAAGTCCTCGACAATCTCTTGCTCGAAAGTCCGTATGACCAGTGCATCGACGTACCGGTCGACGACGCGGGCTGTGTCAGCAAGTGACTCGCCTCTTGAGATCTGCATTGACGATGGGTCCATGTAGAACGCTTGCATTCCCAGATGCGCTGCACCAGCCTGAAAAGACAGCCGCGTCCGTGTCGAGTGCTTCTCGAAGATCATGGCGATTGTCTTGCCCTGGAGGTAGTCATGACGCTCGCCCTTGTAGTGTTTCTCCTTGAGCTCGTCAGCCAAGTCGATTATTCTCAGTATCTCGTCTCTCGTGTAGTCCATCAGAGTAAGAAAGTCACGTCCCTTGAACGGCCGCATAGTACATCACCTCTCTCAGTCACGACGTAGTTCCATTGTTACGCAGCGAGGACCGCCTCCGCCCTTCATGAGTTCGTCAAACTTGGTCTCTATGACCTCAAAACCCAGCTCCCTGAGACGAGAGGTCACCTCAGGGTTCCCCTCCGCTATGATTAGCGTACTGGGATCGAGAGGCAGAACGTTGGTACCCATATGGAGCATTTCTTCACGCGACACATCAATGAGGTCGACACCCCTGTCTCGGAGCTCGTTGAGGAACCAGTACGGCAGTCCCTCGGGGTACACCAGGGCTAGGTCCTCACGAATAGGATTGAAACACACATCCGCATGAACATAGCCGCCGAATCGTTCGAGATATGCTGGGACATCTATCACAATAGTATCGATGCCCATGAGCCATAGAAGATTCTGGACCTGCAAGATACCTGAGTCGTTGGCACGTATGCCACTCCCGAGGACGACGGTTCCCCTGTCGAGAGGGATATAGTTCCCGCCCTCGAATATTCCGTCGCCAGTGATCATCAACAGAACGGGGATATCAAGCTCCCACAGCTTCTTGGCCACGACGTACTCCTCACCCCATCTCTGCGTGAGGCCCATCCTGCTGACGAATGCCCCCCACGGAGTCATGGTGGCGGGATCCCTCATGAAGTAGTTCTTTGCACGACCCGGATAGCCGCGCTCTAGGACCTCAACCTTGACGCCTCGGCTTCTCAGCAAGTCTGCAAACGCATCCCACTCCTCCTGAAGTCGGGGGAGGTCGGGAACACCGTTCCAGAGCCACCATGTAGGATTCTCGTGAACCACATTCACGTCCTCACACGGACGATGAAGAAGAACCCGACGCAACTTGCCATAGTTGGACCATACGCCAAAAGAAGATGCGTCGTATATCTCTGCGAGCTCCCCTTCAGCGAATCCCACAAGAGGCGGATGCTCGACCTCGTAGAGCTCGTTCCACCTGTTTCGGCCTTTCATAGCCTTCGCCTTGTAAAGAGTCACAGTAGTAAAAGAAACAGGTTCAACACCGACTGATTAGTCTGTTCCTCTGGCAACCGAAAAATGTGTGCTGCCGCGGCAATGCCATCACCGTCACGCAGCGTGTGGAAAGAGAACGGCACGAAATAGAAGACCAAAGCCCGTGGAGGGGCACAGGCTCGTCCTATGATTACGAGATCACTTGTGATACTGATAGGCTGTCAGATGTGAAGGAATGGGCAGTGTACGGACCAGTCAACGCCTCAACCGCCAGTGAATTGTACCTTGAGTTTTAGATAGACTAGTATGTCGACAACGCTGCTTCAGACCAGTACGCAAGTGTTCTGTACTCGACCGACAATCACTACTTCTACTATCTCGAGAAATGGATACCGCCAGTCGGCACGAGCTGCCATTACGCCGGCTTACAGAGATTTGTCCTCCCCGATGATGCGATAAATGAGACCCTCCACATCGCGTTCATCTTCAAAGGAGATTACAGGGGGAGCATGACCGTTGACAACATCCATCTTTACGACACGAACGCGACCTACGCCTCCGACGCTGACACGTATGTGGCGACGCACATCAATCTCACGAAACATGACGATGCGGTCATGAGCTTTGTCTACTTGGCCGATGTGGAGGATGGCCACGACTGGCTCAGCCCGGCATTTCACAACGCGTCCGGCTGGTTCCACCCGTTAATGCTCAACAGCACGAGCGGTTGGGAAACGGTATCCCTCGTGATTCCCTCGGACGCAGACATGGTCGGGTTCTATTTCTACAGTGACGGGGCAGTAGTCTCCGCTGGTGCCTACGTCGATGACCTGAAGATAGTCGGAAGAAGAACTGCAGTATTCGACGAACTCAGTATCAACGGTACCCTTCAGACCTTGCACAAACAGGGGGACCGCTGGGTGATGACATGGAACACGAGCGAGGTCGACGAGGGACTCTACGAGGTGGAGGCGCTAGCTCACTGTGGCGATATGCCTCTCGCGGACAGAACTACGGTCATTGTCGACCGGACAGCGTCTGAGGCCAAAGTCATGTCACAACGCCTGCAGAGCGGAAAC
>CAZSTY010000146.1:0-4267 GCA_964609885.1 uncultured archaeon | reverse complement strand
TGCGTCAGATTTCTGATACAATCCCCAATACAGAGTCGGTGTTCTTTGCCCTCAATGGCGGCATCCGTATCTCGCTTGGCGGTTTTACCGACGATCGCCTTGCGGCAATGTCCTTTGCATTGTATGACGCATCAGAGCGGGTTGTACGAACTCTACGGAATAGCTCGCTAGAGCGAGTACTGTGTGAAACCGAAACGGGCCGCCACTTCATATACTCGGTTCCCAATGGTGTCTTCAGCCTGCAAGTCACACACGGTGGCCAAAAGCTTGGTCTGATGCGGTTGTTACTGAAACACTACATCACTGAAGCATCACGGCTTCTCGAATCGGTGTCTGCCAGCCGTGCGATCATTCCCGATGACCTGAGGGAGCTGCTTCTCATGGGGGTTTCAGGGTCCGACCTACTACTACCGGGGGGCGAGCCATGACATACTCGGTCCTAACTCTCATTGAACTCATGGGAGCACGTTTCCCTGTACTGCTTCATGCGGTTCTAAGCAGATTTCCCATCATTGTGGTTGGCGAAGACACAGAAATCGTTGATGATCTTGTAAGCAGTATCGCAATGCTGGCGCCTCACCGTCACACTCTGGTGTTCTGGCGTGACTTCACCTCGGAGGACGAGATTACAGCTGTTTGGGAGGAGGAGCGTCATGACTATGAAGTCGCCCGTACCACAGTCTGCTGTCTGAGCAGCAACATTCGGCTCGCATTGGATCGGGTGAGAAGCTTCAACGGATGGATCATCGGTGTGACTGTGGGCAAGCGGGCCTTGGGGCTTGAGGTTGACGAATCCGTGATTGAGAAGCTTCGCAACCTCTTGACCGACCAGTCACGAAACCATGGCGTCTTGAGGGTGAAGTCCCCCTCAGACCTAGTGTTTCATACGGCATGTCCTCCCGCTGGGAAGCTTCAGGTTGAGCGGCATATTGTCAACAAGATACTGACCCGTAAGAAACAGTCTCTTGAGAGAATTAGACGTCTTCTCAAGAAGTCTGTACGCGGGATGGAAGTTCCCACCGCCATCGTTCAAGCTCTGCTACAACTCGATGAAGAAGCTGTCAAGATTACACATGACATGTTCAACGAAGAGGTAAGTGGCTTTGTACATGCGGCTCGCCGCGCAGTGACAATTCTGTCTAGAATCCGCTTGGCACGGGAGGTGGGAGCACCCACTAGGTTGACGGAACGGAATCTCTTCGAGGCCATAGGCTGGTCGATTGGTGGGGTATCTGACATGATTCGATTCATCCAAGCCGAGTGGCATGAGGACTTTTCCGACTGCGTAAACAGTAGTGCACTGATGGGCCTAGGGGCGTGGGTAGACAGCATGTGGGGGGCATGACGACAGGAGGCAGCGCCATGATTGTTGACTATGGAAACCGTGCAATAGGACTGAAGATCGTGTTCTTTGGGCCAGCGATGAGTGGCAAGACCACCTCCGTCAGGTGGCTCTTTTCGGCATTGGGATGTCTGGATCAACTGACGTCGATTGAGAATACCGTGGGGCGAACTATGTTCTGCGATTTTGGTATAATCTCCATACCGATTGCTGGCGGGTGGACGATAAATGCGCATGTATGGACCGCTACAGGCCAAGACTTCTATCGTGCCACACGCGAGGTAGTTATGGCTGGCACCGATGGTATAGTGTTTGTTGCAGACTCGCAACGCCACCTGACTCGGGAAAATGCTGAGAGTTGGCGAGAGCTACTCTCTCTCATCGACCAGCAAGACAGGATTCTCCCTGTGGTAATTCTTCTCAACAAACAGGACATCCCTAATCCGATTCATGAAGACGAGTTGCGGGAGCAACTGAACTTGCCATTGGCAGTACCAGTCTTCGAAACGATTGCCAAAGAGGGCGTTAATATCCTCGAGGCGTTTCGATTCTTGTTCGAGAGTGCAATGCGTGCCAATCTCCTGACTCAGGCATCTCTGTAACCATGGGGGTTGTTGTGATGCAAACACCATATCATTGGTATGTACTTGCAGTCGCTGCCGTGGTTCTCGTTTCTCTCATGAGTGGCATGTACCTTGTATTACTATGGAAACGACAACCGCATCGTCTCTTCTCAGATCTTCCACTAGTGTTCGGTGTTACTTTTGTTGCACAGGCAATCAACAGTGCGGTGCGTCTTCTCCCAATATTGGGACTTTTTCCAATGTCTCTATTCTTATTCAAGATTCGTGCAATCATTATCTTGGGGTCGCTGCTGCCTGTTGTCGCAATGTTGCTTCACATATGGCTTCCCAGTATCAAGCGCCATCATGGGAGAATCGTAATCGGCGTCGCCCTATACTGGGTCGCGGTCGTTGCTCTTGCGCCTGACGAGCCCACAGTATTGTCATTGTGTGTCCCCCTGCTCTTAGTTGCAGATGTCCCTTTGATTGCTACCTTTGTTGTGACTTGGAGGACCCATCGCTTGAAAGAGGTCCGAAGCGACCTGATGATACTCTCTCTTCTCATTGGGTCTATCGGTCAAGTTGCGGCAACAAACGTCATGGTCAACAGCCTTAGCACAATGGTTGGAACAGTACTCGCGGCCCTTGCTCTAATCAATCCTTGGCATGAGCACTCACGAGTTTCTACGAGAGTCGAATCAGCGGGCGAGATTGCAACTAGCTCGCTGGTATGTTGGGAGTGTGCACATGATGGTTGAAACAATCACATACGATCAATCCTCCAAGCAACTTGGTCTGGCTGGCCGGGTGGCAAACGCCGACCTTTTTCACTTGTCCCTCTTGATACTTGGAATCGGGGTCCTGTGGCGTATCACGGACATCTTTGTCTTGGGTCTGGGAGGTACAGTTATCAATATCTTCCCGTCGAAGGTATTTCCACTGCTAATCCTCCTTGTACTCTTCTGGCGGTACCGCCCGTCTGAGATTCCAACGGTCCTAGGACTCTCGCAGAGGAACTTTCGGAGACATATACTGCTTGGGACTGTGATTGCTCTTACATTCTACCTATCTGGCGTGATTCTGCCTGCTGTTCTGTACCGCATACTCGTGAATCATGATTACGAGCTGACACTGAGAGTGGTATTTCTTGACACACTCTGGTACCAATTTCTCTTTTTCTTCACAAATGCAGTAATGGAGGAAACGCTGTTCAGAGGTATCCTCTTTCACGGCATTAACACACGTACTACCACAGGACGTGCAATGATATACTCTTCCGCAGTCTTTGGGGTTTGGCATATCTGTTGGCCCTTCGCTAACGGTCTGACTGGAGTGGCCTTAATCACCGAGGTACTGATTTCAGTGGTTCTTTCTGCAATCTTGGGTCTGTTCTTCTGCATATACTATGTTAGATTCTCGAAGTCTGCCACGCTCATCGGCACAATTACAACACACACTCTGATTAATTTCCTCAACGAGTGTTTCAAGGTAGGGGCTGCGTCCGGTATTCAGGGTCCCGACACCCCGCCTTCTGCACCGGGCCTCATGGTAATCACAATAGTGTTATCCATGATGGTACTGATGCCCTTGGCCCTAACCCTCTATCGATACACCATTGATGACCTATTGACAGTTTTTCATCATAGCAAGAGAAGGTCGGGCACCAAGCCTGCCTACACTAACGAGGACCATTTATCTCAGAGAAGTCGTAGAACATCCTCACAACAGGAGCTCCCGTCTTCAGGTTGACTATGGTTACAATCCCTGGTGTGGGGACAACGCCTTGCTTTCGCATGAAGTCAGTCTGGGCTTGAAATGTGCCCGAGTTTATTATCTGGACTCCTCGATAGTTGTCAACTGCATTGTGATGTGCATGTCCGAAATGAACAATATCGGGGATCCGGTCGATAACGAGCCAGTCGCGTGACAATGGAGCCAGCTCAGTCTTGCCCCCGTACAGCGGTGCAAGATGACGCTTCCGTAGTAGTTCTATCATTGGTATGGCCGGGCTCTTGTACGAAGCCCCCGGCAATTGTGTCACAAGATCGTCTAGTGAATCCCCATGTGTAAGAAGAACGGTGACGCCCTCTACCAATACGTAGCTCGGGTCTCCGAGCATGAGTATTCTGTTACCAAGCTTGTACAACGCATCTGCAAAGTCCTCTGGGATTGGAGGTTTGGGCAATGCCTGTCTGCACGCATCATGGTTGCCTGGTATGGTGATAATCTTCACCCTCGCGGGAAGCTTGGCGAGATAATGGGCTAGAAGCGAATACTGCTCATGCACACTGTCTATTAGAAGGTCCTTCTCTTGGTCGGGATAGACGCCTACCCCGTCACACAAGTCGCCTGCAATGAACAG
>CAZSTY010000145.1:0-4282 GCA_964609885.1 uncultured archaeon | reverse complement strand
ATTCGTCGTGCTTCAGTCAGTAGTATCAGAGATTGACCGTAGAATTGCCATTGGCAGACGCTCGTCGCCGCATTTTAGAGTTGCAAGGGAGCTCGTCAACCGATGTGAAATCGTGGAAACACCGCAGGACATCCAGTCAATGCCAGTGGATGACCAACTCTTGGAGTATGCCTCGCGTGTCAAGGGCGTCCTTGCCACAAACGACAGAAGACTGAGACAGCGAGCACGTTCACTCGGGGTGCCAGTTCTGATGATTCGGGGAAGAAAGAGAGTTGTGCTTGAGGGGACTCTACTCTGACTCAACGAGAGTGTCGGGTAGGAGTAGGTTGATGTACACATGCGCCTTGTCATAATGTTTTTATGGCCACTGCAGCGTTGCAGCGCTGAGCCGTCGGGTCTAGACCATCGGCCTGAAGACCGAGGTCTGATTATTCTTGGAGCAATCCTGCAAGGCGAAGCGGACTTGTTGATGACATAGGAGGTCGCACCGATTTACTCAATCGTCACAGTAAGGGATGTCGTGAGAATCCCGCCATCACAGTTTGGCCAACCTCTAGAAGAGGCTGCAATGGTCCATCTCAGGAAGAACCACGAGAACGTCCTTGATCGGGACATTGGTCTGATGATAGCCGTCATTGGCATTGATGAGATAGGGCAGGGCAGACTGGTCCCCGGCGATGGCGCCACATACCACTCTGTCACATACAGGGTATTAGCTTTCAAGCCAATTCGAGGCGAAGTGGTTGAAGGTAACGTCGTCGAGATCATGGATTTCGGCGCATTCATACGAATTGGGCCGCTGGACGGGCTTTGTCACGTAAGCCAGATATGCGATGACTTCATCACACAAGACACAAAGGGCAACTCCCTGATGGGAAAGGAAACTGGCAGGATTCTTCAAGAGGGCGATCAGGTGAGGGCACGAATCACAACCATAAGTTTCGACACAGGAAGTCGGTCGGGAAAGCTGGGCCTCACAATGCGACAACCCTTCCTTGGAAAGATTGGCCCCGATGTATCGTGGGTGGAGGAAGATGTCAAGGCCGCTCGCGGCGAAGTAGAGAAGAAAGAGAAGAAGAAGTAGATAGGAGTGGGATAGCAAATGGCACGCTTACGCGCCTGCAGACAATGTCACTACCTCACGACTGAGAACGTCTGCCCAAACTGCAAGAGTACAAACCTGTCAACGTCATTCACAGGCATAGTTGTAATACTCCCAGGACGAAATCCCCACGAAGACCCGCGAAAGACCTCATACATCGCAGAGAGGCTCAATATCGACAAGCCGGGAAAATACGCCTTGAAGGTGAGATGAGGAGGAGTGTCGGCTCGAACCTGTGTCGAGGCTGAAACCTTTATTAGGAAACCACAACTGGTCGTGCTGACTCGCCCCGGGCGTGAACCGAGTCTCAGAGTGATGCCAATGAAGATTGAGATTCTTCGTGAGAGAGTGAACAGGCCGCTGGGAAGAAAGGAGATACACTTCAGAATAGACCACGTCGGTAGTACGACACCCAGCCGCGCTGATGTCAAAGCGAAGATTGCGGCTCAGTTTGATGCCGACCCCAGCACGGTCGTGATCAAGACGTTGAGGACTGCCTTTGGCGTTGGAGTCACCGAGGGCTCGGCAAGAATCTATGATAGCCCGGACTTGGTTCAGAGAATAGAGAATCCGTATATCCTCAAGCGACACGAGGCGAAGAAGGCAGCAGAGGCGTGAAGAGATGGCGAGTACGTACAAGATGTACAAGGTTGACAAGGACGGAAAGGTAACGCCACTAAAGAGGCAGTGCCCAAGGTGTGAGAAGGGCACCTACATGGCGGAACATTACAATCGTTATGCATGCGGCAGATGCGGATACACCGAGTTCAAACGCAAGTAGGACTCTTCTTCCCCAGCCTACTCCCCTGCGATTGCCATCACCCAGCGCACAAATAACAGAACTCCCACAATCATCGTCAGCAGTATGTCGACGATTATAGCATGGGGCATGTATAGCTCAGCGAGTGATGCCAACAGAAGAGCAATGGGGAATGTCACGATGAATGGAAGTGTTGCAATTGTCAGTGAAATCTCATCGCAGGCGATCATCGTATTGACAAGCAGCACAAGCCACAGAGTGTAGATTCCGGCCAAGAAGACTAGTTCTATCATCCTCATGAACCTCTAGCAACACATTCATCATCCACAAGGAGCCGTAAGAGCGTATGGTATTAGAACTCCGCGCCCATTGCCACGCGCAAACATGAAAAGCCTTAAAACCACTCCAAACGCAATTTCTATCAGCGGGTTGGGGAAGCCAGAGATTGGCGGACTCGATCCTCAATCGACTAAGTCTATCCCGCGGGGCTCATAACCCCGAGATCGGTTGTTCAAATCAACCACCCGCTACCATCTCCTTCTTCTTTTGTATGCCATGGGCACTCTGGACAGCACTCCCAATTGAGAAACCGTATCAATCATCATCTGACGGATGACCCACCACAAGGGGCCTTCCTTCAAAGAGTGCTTGTACAATCTTGCGTCGGGCACTGACAAGGAGCCGCCAAATCGTGCCTCTTGACAGGCCCATCATTGCACCCGCATTCTCTTGATATAGACCCTCAAGATCAACGAGTCTCAGAACCTCGGTTTCTGCCAAGTCGATATGTATCGGCTCTGGTGCGGCCATCGGCTCAGGAAGCATTCGTTTTGCTGCGGGCTCCTTGCCAATCACAGGCTGTATCGGAAAACGACCTCTGGCACCTCTCCTTCTTCTATGCATCGATATTCAATAGAATAGTGGACATGGCCACATATGACATTACCGTTGATTATGAGTTTGACTATCAACGGTAATAGTCCTTGTCTACCGTGTGGAGCTTAGGTGACATCTGAGTGACGAGATAGGCTAGCATTCAGAGGCCCAAGTTGTTAACCGCCCACGACCTCAGTAGACTCATCTCCATTGTGGATGCATAGTAACGTCTATGTTCTCAGCTGCTGCTTGCAGCCCCTTGAGGAAGACTTATACTGAGAGTATGCACAGATATCGTGGTGATATATCCGATGAGTGCAGGATGGTACCGTGGCTGGGGCCGCGGACAGGGTGGACCGGGGCTCTGGCCGGGTAATGGCCCGTTCAGGCACCTGCCGCCGTGGGAACGACCCGGATGGTTATACGGCCCGGGATCATGCTGGACGCTAGGCCTGTGGGCCCCAAGAACAACTGTCCCATCAGCTGGCTGGGCCACAGGAACCCCAGCGGAGATAGACCTGCTGCGGCGCCAGAAGGAGCTTCTTGAGAGCCAAATCAAAAACATTCAGCAGACATTGGAGCAAATCTCCCAGAGGTTGCAGGAGCTGGAGAAGTCCGCGAGTGAGAGATGATTACTCTTCTCACTCACGATCTCGCTCCTGCCACTTCTGAGAGGCGACTCTCAATTCGGCGCCACATGGCTTCAAGAGTTTCTGTGATGGGGTGGTCTGGGGCAAACTCAGGCAGTGTCTTTGCAGCCACCATAGACTTGGTCATGATTGGGTCAAAGGGGATCTTTCCCAAGACCTCTATGCCTTCTTGGTGGCAGTAGTCCTCTATCATGACGGTGTTGTCAGGGTTGAGATCGTACTTGTTCACAATCACCATTGGGGTAACTCTGAACTGATGCATGAGGCTCAGCACACGCTCCATGTCATGAATCCCAGACATGGTTGGTTCTGTCACGATTATGGCCAAACGGACCCCGGTCACAGTGGCAATTACAGGACAACCAATTCCAGGGGAGCCGTCAATCAGCACAAGATTCTTGGCGTGCCTCTTTGCAAGCTGGATGGCAAGTTTCCGGACCTCAGTGACAATCTTCCCGGAGTTGCCCTCGCCAGCATGTAATCTTGCGTGCGCCATGGGCCCGAATCTGGTGGTGGAAGTGTGGACCACCCCTGATACTTTGTCCTCCATCTGTATTGCGCCCACGGGGCATATGTATTCGCACACCCCGCAGCCCTCGCAGGCGATTCGGTCAATCTCTGGGAGATGGATGGGATCATATCGGCACTTCTCCTCACATAGTCCACACATGGTGCAACTGTCTGGGTCAATGACAGCTACTTTCGACGCCACAAAGTCGTCCGTGAACTGTATCTCAGGCTGAAGTAGAATGTGTAGGTCGGGGGCATCAACATCGCAGTCCGCAATGGCTATGTCCTTAGCGAAGGCGGCAAAGGCAGCTGTGATTGTGGTCTTTCCGGTCGCACCCTTTCCGCTGACGACTGCTACCTCACTGATCCTGATGCGCGACCTCC
>CAZSTY010000144.1:2760-4285 GCA_964609885.1 uncultured archaeon | reverse complement strand
TTGCGAGGTGCCGCCAATGACACACTCAGATGTAGAAGCAACAGGCCGTCTGCGATCGCCAATTGTCACTGTTCTTGGCCACATCGACCACGGCAAGACTAGCCTACTTGACCGAATGCGTGGTACTGCGGTCCAACATCGTGAGGCAGCAGGCATAACACAACATATCGGAGCTTCGTTCTTTCCCACAGAAACCATCGTGTCAATCTGTGGAAACCTGCTCAAGGCCATAAACACTGAGCTAAAGATTGACGGGTTGCTGTTCATCGATACTCCAGGCCATGAGGCGTACCTGAACCTTAGAAGACGTGGCGGCGCCATCGCGGACATAGCTATTCTTGTCATTGACATCAATGAGGGCCCCCTGACTCAGACCTACGAGTCTCTCAAGATTCTAAGAGCGGGGAAGACACCATTTCTCATTGCCGCGAACAAGCTTGACAAGGTGCCGGGCTGGAAACCAATGCCTGATGTGCCACTCATTCAAGCGATAAAAGCACAGAGCAAGAGCACCCAGATGGAGATTGATCGGCGGCTGTACGAGATTGTGGGAGCACTCTCAGCTAACAAGATACCTTCAGAGAGATTTGATAGGATTAAGGACTTCACCAAGAGTGTTGCAATAGTTCCTACAAGTGCAAAGACCGGGGAAGGAATTCCAGAACTTCTAATGGTGCTGGCAGGACTCACCCAGCAGTATATGCAGGATCGGCTGAGAGTTTCCACCGGCCCTGCAAAGGGTGTTGTACTAGAAGTGCGGGAGGAAACTGGGCTCGGTGTGACATTGGACACGATAATCTACGAGGGGGTGCTGAGGAAGACCGATACGGTTGTCGTTGGGGGACTGGAGGACGCAATAGTTGCAAAGATTCGCGCACTCCTACTGCCAAAACCACTCGATGAAATTAGAGACCCTCGTGAAAAATTCACCAGCGTGGACGAAGTGCATGCAGCAGCCGGTGTCAAGATTGTGTCGCCGGATATTCACGGAGCAGTGGCAGGTGCGCCCGTCTTTGCCGTTGATTCTCCAGACAACATCGAAGAGATCAAGCGAAGGGTAAGGGAAGAGGTTGGCGCCATTCGAATTCACAGGGACTCATCTGGCATTGTCCTGAAAGCCGACACTCTCGGGTCGCTAGAAGCAGTGACTCAGTTCCTCCAAGAGCGAAAGGTACCTGTGCGGGTTGCAGATGTCGGTCCCATTGTGAAGAGAGATGTGTTAGAGGCTAGAGCGGCAGGTGACACAGATCCATTGAACGCCGTGATTCTCGGATTCAATGTCAAGGTAGCACCAGGCATTGAAGACCTTGCTGCCGAGTATGGGGTCGAGATATTCCTCAATGATGTCATCTACCGGCTATATGATGACTACTATGCTTGGCTTATTGTGAAAAAGGAACAGGCCAAGGCAGAGTCATTAGGCCACATTGTCAGACCTGGCAAGATAGAGCTGCTACCGGACTACATCTTTAGGCATAAGGATCCGGCCATTGTCGGAGTACGGGTATATGGAGTAATACGGCCG
>CAZSTY010000144.1:0-2750 GCA_964609885.1 uncultured archaeon | reverse complement strand
GAAAGTCGGCCTCATCAACGGAGAGGGAAGGAGAGTCGGCACGATTCTCCAGATTCAGGATCGTGGTGTCAACATCGAGGAGGCAACGGATGGAATGGAAGTGGCTGTTTCCATTAGAGGCCCCACAATCGGGAGGCAGGTCAAACCAGGGGAAATCCTCTATGTGGACGTGCCCGACAAACACATCATCGCACTCAGAAAGAAATTTCGTGACGATCTCACACAGGGCGAGCTAGATGTGCTAGAAGAGATTACTGAGATCAAAAGAGCAGCAGGCGCATTCGTATAGACCGTTGCCTCGTCAGGTTTCAATCGTGTAAGCCGAAATAGAAAAAGAGGATCGAACACGGGCCAGAGCGGCCCGAGTTCATCAATACTGACACCAGAGGGCGTCCTACTTTCCGCGTGGTGTGATGTCCAAGACCACACCAACAGCGACTGTCATGCCCATGTCACGAACTGCAAAGCGACCCAGCTGCGGGATTTCCTTGTACTTCTCAATCACCATGGGCTTGAGAGGCACAAGCTTTGCAATCATGGACTCGCCCTTCTTGACAAAGTCAGGATTCTCCTGAATCACCTGACCGCTGCGCTGATCAAGCTTCTTCAGAAGCTGATCGAACCTGCAGGCAACCTGTGCCGTGTGAGCATGCACCACAGGTGTGTACCCCACAGTGATAGCGGTGGGGTGCTGAATCACCATGACCTGACCGGTGAAATCAGCCGCGACAGTGGGCGGTGCATCGGCCGGACCAGCAACATCACCACGGCCGAGATCCTTCCTCTCGATGCCACGGACGTTGAAGCCAATATTGTCACCAGGCACGGCCTCATCGAGCTGCTCGTGGTGCATCTCAATTGACTTGACCTCACCGGTCTTGTTAGGAGGCATGAAAGTGACTTTCATCCCAGGCCTCATAACACCGGTTTCGACACGACCAACTGGCACGGTGCCAACGCCCTTTATGGAGTATACGTCGTTGATTGGGACGCGCAGCGGTTTGTCAATCGGCTTCGGCGGAGGCTCAACCATATCAAGTGCCTCAAGCAGACATGGGCCATCATACCATGGGGTCAGGTTCGGAGTCCGCTCTTTCAGGTTGGCAGCATCAAGCGCGGAGGTCGGAATGAATGGAATCTTGTCGGTCTTGTAGCCGATGCTCTTGAGGAAGCTCTCAACCTCCTCCTTGACCTCCTTGTAGCGCTCCTCGCTGTACTTGACGCTCTCGTCGTCCATCTTGTTGATACAGACGATCATGCTTGGAACTCCGAGAGTCATAGCAAGGTAAGCATGCTCCTTGGTCTGACCACCTGGGCCAATACCAGCCTCAAACTCACCCTTCTTGGCGGACACAACAAGCAGGCCCACATCTGCCTGTGACGCGCCGGTGATCATGTTCTTGATAAAGTCCTTGTGCCCAGGCGCATCAATGATTGTGTAGTAGTACTTGTTCGTCATGAACTTAAAGAAGGCTATATCAATCGTGAGCCCACGCTCGCGTTCCTCCTTCAGGCGGTCCAGCGCAAAAGCCCATGCCCAGCTGGGCCGCCCAAGTTTCTCTGCTTCGGCCTTGTACTGTTGGAACGTGCGTTCATCAACAGCGCCTGTTTCGTACAGGAGTCGGCCCGTCATGGTGGACTTACCGTGGTCAACGTGACCAATGACCACCAAGTTCAGGTGCTCCTTCTCTTTCTTGGACAAGGCATTATTCTCCTTTCTAGTTTTTAGTCGGTCCTCTAGACCGGGACAGACTCTGAGCATCCCTTCGTGGGATACTTTTAACGCTTTCGACAAAGAACATTGACCTTCCTCGAGTGAGCCAATGTTGCCAGAGAATCAGTCCCAGCTGAGGTGATGAATGGCGCCGGGGGAGGGATTTGAACCCTCGCGTGCGGAGCACACCAACTTAGCAGGCTGGCTCCATACCAGGCTAGGAAACCCCGGCTCTGAGTTGGGCCACTTGAAGTGCTTACTTAAACGTTATCGTGAGTTCCACACTCGGTCTGGACAGAAGAAAGGCTGTTGAATTGTGAGCCTCAAAGGAGCCCCGACAACGTGTCATACCGGGCGATGAGTGGAAGGTGCAGCGGCCCCTCGGCCTCGAACGTCCTTCCCCCCGGTGCTTTCCCACACCTTTCTCGGAGCGGCTGCCTCCGAGGCTCCACCACTCCTCCTTAGGGCTGTTCCCGCCAGGGCCTGACCCGGTTCGGAGGTCTAAGCCAATCCCAGCAGCCCTACGACTGCTGCTATGGCCGTGGCAGACTTCGGAGACCGCTCGTCATAGTCCAATGTGGGGGCACACGGGGGTCCGGTTTCGTCCTCAGCCTCGGTTACTGGTCCCGGCTATTGCCATACCGGTCACAGGTCGCGGCAAACGACCCGACCCTGCCCGCTGCACCACGATTTCCAGAGGATGTGCCTAAAAACATTGTCAAGCATCGTCACGAGGAGGACTATCAGATGACGTAATCGCAGGACTAAAGGTGTACTAGGAGCATACTTTGAGGCGGAGGCAGCAATGAGCGACAGGAATACTCAAACACGCGCCACTGTCAGGCTCCTAGCCATTGTTGTTGTTCTGTTGATACTGGTTTCACCTGGTGCCCTGCTAATTTTCGTCATGTACGAGCGACCGAGCCCCACACCGTTGGTCTTGATGTGGCCAATAGCTGTAGCCTTCATCGCTTGGTTCATCTGGACAAACAGGCGGCGTGACACGATAGACACTTCCGGAGAGGTGTGACTTGAG
>CAZSTY010000143.1:0-4286 GCA_964609885.1 uncultured archaeon | reverse complement strand
TTGGGCCGCATGGCAACAGTGGTGTAGTGCGTGCTAAGTTCCGAACCAATCTTCCAGGACAGGCAATAGGCACACCAGTGTATCTCGAGTAAGGTCACGCGCCAAGTTTTATCAGTCGCGCTCCATTGAAGTCTATACGGCTCCGATGATGCGAATGGCTATCTGAGGGCGTTCTTCGCCCTACGACGAATCATAGTTAGTCTGAGGGGCCACCTCCACCTCCACTTCTTGGGATGTGCCGTGTTTGATTGAGTGGGCAGTCTACTACGCCATCTACTGGATTGCGGGTCTAATGTTGAAGATTGGCGACGATTTACTGGATGAGCTAGACAGACCGAGATTCGCATGGGTACCACTCACAGTAGCAGGGGTGTCATTTGGACTATTGATGTCGGCATCACAATGGGACTTGGCTCTCCTTGTGTCAATAATCATCGGTGTCGTCGTGTCTGGGAAGGTCAATCGGCCCCAGTTTGGCGTGGGTTTTGTAGTGATTGCATTCGTCCTAATGGTAAGGGGGTTGCCTCAGATCACAGGCCCTCTGTGGTGGTCATTAATTGTAATGGTCTTGCTCATGGCCGCCGCAGCTGATGAATATGGCAACGACTGGGCAGATGATAGGACCAATGGGATAGGCCGTGCGTTCTTTGAACATAGATTTGTCTTGAAGATCACAACAATAGTGCTGGGAGTGATAGTCACACAATTCTTCGCAGTAGCCATCGGCATGTGGGTCTTCGACGCCGGATATGAGATTGCAGGCCGTCTGACTAGGTCATATGCCGATAGGCAAGGCTACAGCACACATCCTTGAAGACTGGTTTGAAACCCGCCCGTCTTGCGGTTTCAACGCCCTCCTCGCTTATGTAGGCAATCCCGTTCACTCCCGCGCGAACTGCAAGCTGATCTGTTTCAATCTTGTGCTGTCCGAGGGGGCGTGCGCAACCAAGTAATAATGGCCTGTCAGGTAGACCCAAACGTGCGACCGTGAGCACGCGACCAACCGCAGCAGGGGATGGTGGCGGCAGACCCTCCATTGGCGTGCGCCGGAGCGGGCTCAACACAATTATGACGACGGCGGCCGGGGAATATCTCGAAACCATCGCAAGTGCCTCAATCTCTCCGCGAAGCCGCCCCCAGTACAGCCCGACCATAATATGCGGGACTATTGGGACTCCAGCGTCGGACAGAATTCGGAGAGTCCTTTCCATCTGAGTCGGACCGCTTCGTAGATGATAGATCTCTCTGGCAACCTCTTCGTCGCCAATCACATCAAACATTGCGGCATCTATGCCGGCGTCAGCCAACACCTGGGCCGTTTCAACATCAACAAGCCCAGTGTGAACGACTATTGTGAGGCCCAGTGAGTCTTTTGCGGTGCGGAGGACCTCGCCAAACCTGCGTAGAGGAACATGTCCGGCTGAGTCGGAGCCTCCGCTAATCAGTGCCCCTTCCCCACCAGAGTCCTTGACCTGTTCTAACCGACGCAGCATGTCTTCGGGAGTGAGCACAGGCTCCATGCCAGAGAGAAGACGACCCTTGCAATGCTCACACTGCAGACTGCATGCGGTGCCGGTGACGCTCAGTGAGATGAAGTTGTCACGATTTCGTTGAGTGTGAGAGGGTATGTTGTGTGGATATGAGGTAGGGCCATAGCAGTAGAGCTCGCGACCAAATCTCTTCAGTCTCAGGGAGAATGCCATGTCCATATACTGGGTGAGCTCCTGAGGAGTAGCAGTGATTATGTCCGGTCCGTCATGAAGTATGTCGAAGCTCAAGGTGAGTCAGCGGGAGCAGTACGCAGCTCGGTATTAGACTTTGCATTTGCCAAATGAGAAGCTACAAGTACTAGATGAATCTCGCGCTGGGTGTCGCACAGTTCCCAACAAATCGATGCTAGAGAGTGAGATTGTTGCCGGACGAACCCACAATAGAAGAGATTGACGTGTTCTTTAATGCAAAGAGCGTCGCAATATACGGAGCATCGGCCACTCCGAACAGTGTTGGCCAAGCAATCCTCCAGAACTTCATAAAGCCGCAATACACAGGCAAGGTCTATGCCGTGAATCCAAAGTACACGCAAGTCTTGGGAGTGCCATGTTTCCCCTCCCTCCAAGACATTCCAGATGACGTCGACCTTGTCGTGGTGGCAGTACCTGCACGAATCGCACCACGCGTATTCGAGGACATCGCACAGAAGGGCACAAAGGCGGCGATTGTAATCTCTGGAGGTTTCTCAGAAACAGGATCGCGAGGGGCGGAACTAGAAGACCAGATTGTGGAGATTGGTAGAGAACACGGGATTCGGATAATCGGCCCGAATTGTGTCGGAGTGATAGACACTCACAGTCACATTGACACGTTCTTTCTTCCAGAATATCGATGTGGCCGGCCTCGTGCAAGCAACGTTGCAAACATCTCACTCGTGTCGCAGTCCGGAGCATTTGCTGCTGCAATCTCCGACTGGACATCCGAGCTCGGACTTGGAATAAGCAAGATAATCAGTCTTGGAAACAAATGCGATGTTGATGACGACGATCTGCTTCGGTATCTAGCACAGGATGATAGCACACAAGTCATCTGCTTCTACACAGAGGGCTACGATCCCGGAAAGGGGCGTAGTTTCTTTGATACCGCCAAGAGAGTCACACCTCACAAACCTGTCCTTGTTGTCAAGTCGGGACGTGGACAGAGAGCAAAAGAGGCAGCTAGCTCACATACGGGCTCGCTGGCGGGCTCCGACAGAGTTGTGGACGCCGCATACCGTCAGGCAGGAGTCATTCGCGCTGACAACTTTGAGCAGATGTTCGATATGGCAAAAGCGTTGGCAATGCAACCCCCGGCCAAGGGAGACCGCGTCTTGATGGTGACAAACGGCGGGGGTCTTGGTGTGATGACCACAGACGCCTTAGAGGCCCTCGGATTGGGTATTCCACATCCCTCACAGGACCTGCAGGAGAATCTTCGAAAGAGACTTCCAGCCTACTGTGCAGTTGGTAACCCAATCGATGTAGTAGGAGATACAGACGCCAGCCGGTACGACATCGTGTTTGACGAGGCACTGAAGAGTGGTGAGTACGATATTGTGGTTGTCGGGATGCTTCTCCAGACGCCCACTCTGGGAATGGATGTCACAAATGTGATTGCCAATCATCAGAGACAGTCTGGAATTCCGTTCGTGGTTGTAGCAATGGGAGGGGCATTTACAACCAAGGCGGGAGAGATTATGGAACTGATGGGGGTGCCCACATACGCCACAGGCGAGAAGGCCGCACTTGCTGCAAAGGCACTGGCACGGTATGGTGAGATAAAGTACGGGGCGGAATTCAGGAAGACTATGAGGCCTGATAAGCCATAAATAGGATAGACTGGAACCAAGAGTGACGCGAGGCCTGTAGAGAGATGACAGTCGCCAAGAAGGTTTTCGAAACAGCCCGGAAAGAGGGGCGTACCTTTGTGCTTGAACATGAGGCAAAGGACATAATGAGGTCATACGGCGTTCCAATTCCGCCGTACGAAACAGCCACCACGGCGGACGAGGCCGTCGAGAAGGCCAAGAAAATTGGTTTTCCGGTCGTTCTCAAAATCCTGTCAAAAGACATACTACACAAGTCCGATGCTGGAGGTGTCAAGGTCAACCTCAAGGATGAGGAGGCAGTTCGTGTAGCATTTGAGGAAATTATGGAGAACGCTCGGAGGTACGGTGCAGAAAGAGGTATTGAGGTGGACCTCAGTAGAGGGGTGTTCATCTCTAGTTTCGCAGAGATGGGAACCGAGGTGATCATTGGTGTTACTCGGGACCCCCAGTTCGGCCACGCATTGATGTTCGGTCTGGGAGGCATCTTTGTCGAGGTGCTCAAAGACGTCACATTCAGACTGATTCCTCTAAGTGAGAGCGATGCGAGAGAGATGATCGGCGAAATCAAGGCCGCGAAAATCCTAGAAGGAATCCGTGGGCAACCGCCCCGAGATGTGGACGCACTTGTAAAAGTCATAATGTCCGTTTCAAAGATGGTCGAGGAGAACCCTGAGATAAGGGAGCTGGACTGTAATCCGACCTTTGTATATGAGAGAGGAAAGGGAGCCCTAGTTGTGGACGCCAGAATACTCATTGACCTGTGACACAAGAGAGAACTGGTGGACAAGAAGAGGTGCTGTGAGGTTTAGGCCTCGCTTCAGATCAATGTCTTTCAACTGTCCATCAGTGTTGCTAGTCGCCGAAGACAGGAGCAAGACCAAGGAAATCAGGCGAGGCACCAATCGAGTATCGTGAAGCAGAAAATCAC
>CAZSTY010000142.1:0-4303 GCA_964609885.1 uncultured archaeon | reverse complement strand
CACGGGTATCCCTATCTCCCGCAGTCCCGATGCTATGCCCCCAATGAAGTTCCAGTATAGCTCGGGCAGAGTGCGAGGGACAAAGCAGCACGACTGATCCATGCACAATGAGAAGTTGAGGTTACCCAGATCGTGGTAGACCGTACCTCCTCCCGTAAAGCGCCTAGCAATGGGTATATGATTCTCGTCACAGAAGTCGAAGTTGGCCTCCTTGTGCGCGCACTGAAACCTACCAAGCACGACCGCGGGCGGCGAGCGCCAGAATCGGATTGTGTTGATTTTCTTCTCTCTCTCGGCGTTCACTCGTGCGAGAGCCTCCTCGACTGCCAAGCTCCTGAAGATGTTGGTTTCGCTCTCGTCGATGAGCCGCCACGTCAATCTGAAGACCCCACACACGCATAGTCGTAATTGTTCGAACCATCGGCATAAGGGCTGCTCTTTCCGGCAATCTTGGAGCGACAGACAGGGGCCGTTTCCAATGGTAGGCCTGACGTTCCCGACTTCTATGTCTGTCGCGAAGTGTCCGCTGCCTCCAAGTTATCATGCCATCAGTCCTTACTGTTGGGCGGTCGAGAGTTGACATCTATGTATAAAGAAGTTTGGTCTCAGAGTGCAAGTTATCGCACCGATGACCGTATCTTTGGCAACGCGGAGATGAGAGGGTTGCCGGTGATGGGCATGAGCGCCACCACCGGCTGAGCAGATGTCGCGTTTGAGGCTGGACACGGAGGTGAAAAACCGCGTCGTCTGTATGTTCATGTCCAGCAATTTAAGGTCGTACGAGCGGCGGCTATATCTTGAGAAAGAATGGGTTCTCAAGTGTGTCCTTCAATGCCGCCAAGAATTGCCCCGCCGGCGCGCCATCGAGAACCCGATGGTCGACCGCACAGCTTGCCATCATCATATACCTGATTACTATCTCGTCCCCAACAACAACCGGCTTCTTCTTGATCTGTCCCAGCGCAAGGATTGCAGTTTCTGGGGGATTGATTACGGGGATGAACAAGTCAACCTTGAAGGGCCCCAGGTTCGACACCGTGAAGGTGCCCCCTGTGAGGTCTTCGGGCTCAAGTGTTCCCTCGCGTGCCTTCTTACCGAGTGCCTTTGTTTTCATGGCTATCTGTGTGATTGACTTCTTGTTTGCGGACTTGACAACAGGCACGACGAGACCGTTCTCGGTGGCCATGGCGACTCCGATGTTGATGTCCTTGAACATCTTGAGCTGATTTCCCACAAGCGTGGCGTTGAACCGTGGGAACCGCTCAAGCACATCAGCCACAGCCTTTACGATAATGTCATTGAACGAAACTCGCAGGCCGAGATCTCTCTCCGTCCTCTCGTTGATCTCTTCTCGCAGAGCGACGACCTCGGTCATGTCGATCTCCGTGATCATGGTGATGTGGGGGTTCTGGGCACTCTGGGTCATTCTGCGGGCAATCGTTCTCCGAAGCGGGGACAGGGTTTCCACAGTGAGGATTTCTCTGTCGTCGGCGAGGCCGGTCTCATTGGGTGGCACCGAGGCCGCCGCGGCCATCACATCTCTCTCTACAATTCGCCCCCTAGGTCCGGTGCCCGTCACCATGCTCAGGTCAATGCCGAGTTCCTTCGCCTTCTTCCGCGCTCTTGGGGAGGCCTTGACTCTGCCACCGGGCATCACAGTCTGCTTTTCAGTGGAGGGCCTAGTGGTGACAGCAGATGGCGCCTCGACTTTGGTGGCTGCTTCCTCAGATCCCGGGGCCTCCGCAGTTTCCTGAACGTTAAGCTTCTTCGGTCGGATGTCCGGAATTTCTTCGCCTGGCTCACCAATAATCGCGATAGGCTCGCTAATCGGTATCTCGTCGTTAACATCTGCCAAAATCTTGAGGAGCACCCCATCAGCGGGCGCCTCCAGTTCGAACTCATTCTTCTCTCCAAAGATCTCGACGACCGGCTCCCCGGCCTTCACTGGGTCGCCCTCTTTCTTCAGCCACTTGAGGATGACGCCGTATTCCATCGCCACACTCATTCTCTGCATGATCATAGTTGTGACCATTCTTGTTGACCCCGCATTGATACACGAGAGCCGGGCCGTCGACCCGCGGCAGGTGGGGGTTGCAGATGCTCGCTATTTAATCGTACTGCTGGGGAGCATGATTCCCCCTGATGCGTTTATAGGGGCGTTTTGCCCATAATGATAGTACGTGCTGCGATTGGCTGCTCTTGGCCTTCTGGAGCAGGGATGTAATGAAAGCGGACACTGTGTCACTCCATCCTTCTGACCCCGGAGAGACAATTCTCCATGAAGGTCCGCAATACCTTCGTATCCTTCTCTCACGAGTTCAGACACTGTGCCGTGCTGTCGAGGAGGCCAACAGAGTCTGCCAGCGTCTGCCAGACCTCGAGCGCCGTGTTGTCCAACGTTTCTCCACGTTCTTGTCTGCAGTGCCTGACATTCTCATGGGCCAGATTCCGGGATGGGTTGAAGAGGAGTTGCTGGCGGACTCTTTCGCTCCGTTGTGGATGGCCAAGCACTACTACTTCACGAAATTCAGTGCCAACTTGGGCGAGATTGACGTAGAGGTTTCCGGGACCCGCTTTCGATTCGATGCAAGTGATGTCAACCGCCGGCATGACGGTTCGCCACGTTTCAGGTACACCTTGGACTCAATCGATGAGGACACGATTGTGGTCGCGGTGAGCAGGTCGAGGTCGCGGCGCGCAGGTGTTCGCCAACTGCTCAAGGATATCGAGGCTGTGGGATATCAAGTTGATGAGTCGGCTGTGACCTGCGCGATTGAGGTGTTCGAGCAGCAGACCAACACTGACTTCTTCATCGCGAAAGACCCAACCTCTCTCCTTCAACTTCTGCTTCGGCGCTGGGTCGGACAAATCGCATCGACAGGTCTGACAGTTGAGGAGTATGCGAGTCTTCAGCGCTTACAGTCCGCGGTTGAAGATATGCTACCGTCGGTGGTCTTCTCTGAGGTGCAACTTGTCTGTGCGTGGCAGAGTCCGGTCCGTGTCACCGAGTCACACTATGTCATCACAATTGGCAGGGCCTCTGAGATATCCGGTCTTGAGGATGCGTTACTCGAACATCCAGCCCTCCAGTCGCAGATTGACGAGTGGGCTCGGCTTGGTCTTGTTCAGCCGGGGACTACCATCAAGCAGCTCGGGTACAACGATGAGATGATCTCGCCATGGGTGGCCTATGAGAACCTCCCCATTGACACCAAGTACTTCCCAGAAATAGAGCGCAAGATTGAGCATGCTATTGACGTTGGCGAGTGTGCACTTGATGGTGTCCTTGTTCACGGCGACAACTATCCTGCGTTGCGACTGCTGCGTGGGGAGTTTGCTGAACGAGTGCAGACAATCTACGTCGATCCGCCCTTCAACAAGGACTACGATGCTGGCTTTCACTACAGTGTGAGATTCAGCAACGCTGCGTGGGTCACGCTGCTGGAGAACAGGTTCCGACTGGCACGGGACTACCTGCGTGACGAAGGATGCATGTTTGTCCGCTGTGACTCCAGTGGGAACATGTTGGTACGCCTTCTGATGGACGAGATCTTTGGTCGCGAGAATCTTCGGAATGAGATACATGTGCGCAGGTTCAGGAAGAACGTCATGGATCGCGTCGTTCGCAGGCTACCGGCTGGGCTCGACACGATCTTCGTGTATTCCAAGTCGGACGAATTCCATTATATCGATCCGTACAGGCCCAGAGAACGTGTTCGCAAGGGATTCTGGCGTCACATGAACGACTCGTCCGGTGCTGGCACTCCCAAGGTCTTCTTTGGTCGTGAGCTCGCGCCGCCGCCGGGGAAACACTGGAAATACTCTCAGAAACGAATTGACGAGATGATCGAGGCCGGCAGGTTGGTCCTACAATGTCGTCGATGTGGTCACGTGCATACACGGGAGGACGGGGTGTGGAGAGGCTGTCCAAGCTGTGGCGCCGACGAGCCCATGCCCAAGTATTGGGTGAATGAGAGAGAGGTCGATGTCCTCGATTCCAACTGGAGCGACATCTACGGCTACTCTACGACATGGAAGTTCCAGACGGAGAACTCGGAGCCCCTGCTGAAACGGGTGATTCAGACGACCAGCAGGCCGGGCGATATGATCATGGACTTCTTTCTGGGGAGTGGTACCACCGTTGCTGTGGCACATAAGATGAATCGTCGGTGGATTGGTGTTGAGATGGGCGATCACTTCGACGCGATTGTGCTGCCTAGGATGAAGCTTGTACTGGCCGGCGAGGTTTCTGCTATCTCTAGGGACGTATCGTGGACGGGCGGCGGGTGTTTCAGGTATGCGA
>CAZSTY010000141.1:0-4360 GCA_964609885.1 uncultured archaeon | reverse complement strand
TGGCAATCTCCCCGGTTTTTGCCAAAGCACAGACGACAGATCTGGGTGGGCTCAAGACGGGTCCATTTATCGACAAGCTTGTGTTCAATGTGATAGAGGGCGACGCCCAGCAAGTCCTAGCTCTTCTCAACGATGAGATCGACCTCATCGGAGACATGGTCGATCCAACACACTTGCCTACGCTTCAAGGAGCGAAGGACATAGAAGTAGCAAACGTGCTTCGCAACGGTTATGGTTACGTCACCATCAACTGTGCGAAGTATCCGTTCAACATTACCGCCTTCAGGCGAGCATTGGCCTTTGCTCTCGACAAGCAGAAGATCTCTGACGACGTCTGGGACGGTCTGTCAGTGCCGCAGGACTCCTGTGTCCCGCAGGTCAATCCGTTCTCTGTCGAGAAGCAGCTCGAGTACCACTACTATGAGGCCCAAGTTGACATCGGCAAGAAGCTCCTTGCTGATGCAGGGTTCGCCGATGTTGATGGTGACGGCTATCTTGAGGCGCCAGACGGCTCTGACTTCGACGTCAACGTCGAGTGTGCACAGTCGTCCAACATCGCCATTGAGGTCGGCCAGATTGTCGCCGAGGCTCTGAAGGCACTTGGCGTGGACGCCAGGTCCACTCCGACGGACTTCTATGAGTACCTGAACCGACTCTACTTCCACGGTGACTATGACATCGTGTTCCTCGGTTCGAGCTTCAGCACCTTTGATGTTGACTGGCTTGCTTATGAGTTCTGGAGCGAGTACGCGGATGAGCCGTACTGGAACTTCCCGAACTTCCGCAACGCTAGCTACGACTCTTGGAGAGATCAGCTGCTGCACTCAACCGACTACGATGATGTGTATGAGGCAGCCATTGAGATGCAGAAGATCTGGGTCTATCAGAGCCCAATGATCATCTGCTATGAGAACATCCTGCTGTCAGCCTACCGAACCGACAGGTTTGAAGGCTTCATTAACGACGTCAGCGCAGGCGTGCCTGGTTGGTGGACCAACTACAAGGTGCACCTCAAGGACAGCCTTGGCGGTCCCTATGGAGGCACATTCCGCCTGAGCAACGCGCTGGACATTGACACGTTCAACTTCATGGCCAGCAGCTCAGCCTACACCATGAACGTCCTCGGTGAGCTGTACGACAGCCTCATCACCCAGGACCCAGATGGTAATGACGTCCTGTGGCTCGCTGAGAGCTACAAGGCTGAGACTCATGCCGACAATCCAGCAGTTCCAGCAGGCCACACGCGGTTCACGTTCAACCTGATACAGAACGCAACGTGGACTGACGGAACGCCGCTGACAGCTGAGGATGTGGCATACAGCCTCAACTACTACCGCGATTCTCCAGGCAACCCGTACGGCGCTGACCTTCAGGAGATGACAGCCGCGTACGCCCCAACGAAGTACACGGTCGTCATCGAGTTCGACACGGAGTCATACTGGCACCTACACACTGTGGGTTACAAGCCAATCATCCCGAAGCATGTCTTCACAGAGATTGGCCTTGACAACTGGAACAAGTGGAACCCACAGCCTCCGAATGAGGAGATGGTGACCAGCGGTCCGTTCAACGTGTCGGAGTACGTGGCTGGAGAGTTCACTGAGCTCACCTACAACCCGAACTACTTCTACGCACCTGAGCACCCGTCCACCGGTACTGAGACGACCACCGGAACCACCACTGCCGAGGGCAACCTCATGCTTGCCATCGTCGCTGGTGCAGTTGGTGCAGCTGTGGTCATCCTAGTCGGTGGCTACGTGCTGATGCGTCAGAGGTAAGCGTAGGTCATAAAGAGGGGACTATGTCCCCTACACCCTTTTCTTTTTTCATTCTCATTCTTGCAGTCAGTTTCTGAATTGACGCTCTTACCAGCGGCTTCGTACTCCTGACAGTTTCTTGCGTCAAACCAATCCACTATAACCGCATCTGAGAATGGCATGACGGTTTCCATGGAGTTCGACAGACTACGTGCCCGCTTGCTCGTGTTGGCCTCCCTGCCCGTACTAATCTCAGCCAGCATTACGTCCGCTGTACTACGAACGGGATACATCGGCAGACTGATCGGCTCTGCATCTGAATACACCTTGACGGAGTTACTCGTTCAAGCTGTGGTTTCAACGGTGCTTGGGACCTTGGTTGTTGGAGCTCTCTTTTGGGCGATGCAGAAACGGGCGTACGGGACACGCAAGATTATCGTGGCTATGGTGGTTTCGCCGATGCTCGGTTTCGTGTCTATCTTCATTGGAGAGACCTTTCTTCTCGTCATGTTCAAGGGGACATCAAGCGTTCTTGACGCCGTCGTCCTCATTGCGTCCCTTGGAGTGTCAATGATGGCCATTGCACTGATAGTCCTCGACATCGTGCCGCCCCTCATTCGGAATCTGTTCGTCGCCTTCTATGGCAGCGTCTTCGGATCTTTTCTAGGCATCACGATGGTGACTTCCAGCACGCTTGTGATACTCATCTCTGTCATAATTGAGGACTTCTTTCTGACAGTGCATCATCCTGGTGCTGTACCCGCACGCATGCTGGAAACTATAGGGTCAGACCCCTTCGATTACGCACGCATCAAGTCCGAGTCTGTTTCGGTGGGCGTGGGTGATTATGTGATCTACTCGATGATTGTGGCCCATGCGCTAGGGTATTTTCCATGGTTCGTAGGAGTCTGTACGCTGTTCTTGATTGTTATCGGTATCCTAGTCAACATTACAACACTGGTTCGTGAAGAAGGTATCCTTCCTGCCATCCCTCTGCCTGCAGCAATTGCGGTCATTCCGTGGTTTGTTCATGTGGCCGTGTTGACACTCATAGCGTGAGTTGTGCGTCGAGCGGAAAGGACATATTCCGAACTGAGAGTTGAACTGGCGTGAGCAGAGATGATATCTGACGCCAAGACACAGAACGCCATTGTGGTGATCACTATTTTGGTTGCTCTCGTCAGCGGGGGGGCATTGTATAACACAACAGCGTACTATGGTGGGAGCTACATCATCGTGACATACCTTGATGTGAATCTCACCCGTGTTGCGGTGACTAACCTGGATCCTACCAACACATCGGTGAACCCAACTGTGTCTCTGGTGTTCAACTTCAAGGCCCCCGAAGCAATGAGCGGCCATGCAACGTTGACATCGCTCACTGCCAAGGTGTGGCTAAACAATGACTCACTCAGCTACGCCAACTTCAGATATACAATTCCTGCTGATGGCCGGACTGTTGCCTCTGGCTATGACCGCAATTTCACAGTCCGGGGAATGATTACGGAGATGCCTGACAAGTACGTTCTCTACAACGCGTCTGCGAACAACCAGTGGGTATTCAGTGTTAGACTCACACTGTTCTATCATGTGTTCGAGTCGTCAGCTGAGTCGGTTCGCGTCTTGATGTTCGCTCACGAGGGTGTTGAACTCACGCCTTGAGTCTTTGGCAGTCTCACTCTGTCATCAGCCTCTTGAGTTGAGAGATTCGATGAACCGCAACAGGGTCGACATCTCTCATCTCAGCTAGTTCGAGCGACAGATGGTCACAGAAGAGAGTGACTGCCAGGGCCTCGACAATTGGTGAGGACCCCTCTCCCCTGATCTCAATCGGTACTGCACCCGCATCTTCAATCACCCTCAGAGTCGCCTCGGCACGTTTCTTGGCCCTATTGTCCTCCACTGCACTTCTGAGAACTACAGGAACGATTTGCCTATCACCGTAGAGGCCGCATGCCTCTATCTCGTTGTGGTCCATCTCAGGTAGTTCTACGAAGAGTGCCGGTGCCTTTGCATTCTCATTTACTTGACACTTGGCCCTATACGCAACGGGCGCTAGGTGGCGCCACCCGATGAATAGAGGTGTCTTGTCCACGAGCAGCTCAGCAACCGCTCTTGGGCTCTGCCCATTGCTGACAATCTGCTCGAAGGCACTCCTCACCTCGTTGGCCGTCCCGGTCGCATCAAATGGGCCAAGTCCAACTAGCTCGAGGAGTAGGGGATACAGGACACTCATCATCAATGGAAGCGCAGCGCGCGGCTGCAGACCTCCGGGAATGACTACGAGCCCTGCTGTGTCAGCCATCTCGCCCAGCTGACCACCTGTAGTCACGACAAAACTTCTACAGCCCCTCGACAGAGCGTGCTCGTACGCGGACACGGTTTCTTCGGTGTTTCCCGAGTAGCTGACCGCCACGACGACCCAATCAGCCCCAACACATTCCGGAAGTATGTAGTCCTTCACCGTCAGGATGGGGACACCTGCAGAGGGCGCAAGAACAGCCCTGCAGATCTCACCACCAATCGCACTCCCTCCCATTCCAACGAGGCACAGTCCCCCAATCCCGGCATCCCGCACTCTTTGCGCTCTCTCGATCACTTCA
>CAZSTY010000140.1:0-4379 GCA_964609885.1 uncultured archaeon | reverse complement strand
GGATCATTCGAGCGTGACTACAAGACGACGATTGGGTCCCAGTTCGCAGTCAAACTGACCCACATATTTCCGCCTGAGTCTGAGTACGCGGTGGGCATCAAGATTCAGGCGTGGGACGTTGCAGGCCAGGCCCGCTTCGCTGCGGTGAGGAAGATGTACTACAGCGGCGCAGCAGGCGTCATACTTGTGTTCGATGTCACCAGACGCCGTTCGTTCACAGAGCTTGAGAAGTGGGTCCAAGAAGCAGACGAGTCGATTGGCACACGGGTGCCCATGATAGTTGTCGGTAACAAGATTGACCTGCCAGACAGGATGGTATCCTCCGAGGAGGCAAAGAAGTGGGCCGAGGAACACGGGTTCCTCTACATGGAGAGCAGCGCAAAGACTGGCGAGGGCGTCGCCGATATGTTCACGGTGTTGGCAGAACTGATGTGGCGTGAGGTCACGAAAGCGCAGCAGTCACGAAAACAGCCCTAGGGGCTGAAGGCCGCGCGCGTCGGACACACCCATGTCAAATGCCTTGATATTGTGGTCCAGTCCGGAATCAATCTTGGACACAGCATCCTCAAGTGCCTCCATCTTAATAGGGGCAATCTCAAGTCCTGCAACAATCCCCAGCACATAGGCATTGAGAGATCGCACGGAGGGTAGTTTTTCGAGTGGAGGCTCTACACGATATGTCCGGTGACAGAGGCGAACCGTGCGTCTGAACAACTCGTCGATGTCAGGGTATTCTCTCTCTCCGGTGAGCGTGTCTACGGTGTCTATTGGCCTGTCAATCATGACCGCTACGGTTTCCCGAGAGCCAAACTGAACTACTGCTCGAAGACCTTCGAGTGGCTCAAGACCAAGTAGCAGATTCAGATGGCCCCTCGGAATAAGGGGTGCGACCATCCTGTCTGCCAGTCTGACATGTGTGAGGACAGAACCCCCCCGGCGCGAGGCGCCGAAAGTCTGCCCGATTGTTGGTGACAGACCGGACTCCATCGCGGCCTCTCCCAATGCTCTACTGCACACTAGGTTTCCCTGTCCTCCAACCCCAGCAACAATGATGTTGAAGGGTGCTACCTGACTCAATCCGTCATCCTCCTTTGGATGGCGTCGTGGGGACATACGTCGATACATGAGCCACATCCGACGCACTGGTCCTGAAGGACGAATGCCTTTGACCGTTCGCGGTCCCACGACAGAGCTGTGCAGGAGTATTGACTCACACATATCCTACATGAGTCACCCTTGCACAGGTCAGGTCGAACGATCACCGGTTGCGTTTCGTCAGCTGTTCCCGCAATCCTTCTCTCTCTCAGTTGGCAGATGCTGTCAACAATCACAACCTTGAGACCATCAGTCGTGACAACATTGTGAAATGTGTCTATCAAGGTGGGGATGTTAGTCCCATCGACACGCACAAGAAGGTCGACTCCGATTGACCGCACCACCTTTTCGATACTGACCTGAACCAATCCGCCGTCTTCTGTGTGCGTACCCGGATGCGGCTGGAATCCTGTCATGGCGGTCGTCTGATTGTCCAAGATGACAAATGTGAGGTCTGCATTGTTATGACGGGCGTTGATCAATCCTGGAATGCAGGCGTGAAAGAACGTTGAGTCCCCGGCCACAGCGACCACATTGGTGGACAGACCAAGACGGGTGAGAACCCCCAGCCCACTGGCGACTCCTATCCCCGATCCCATAGAATGCATCGTGTCCATGGCGTGATCGTAGAATACTCCTAGGGAGTAGCATCCTATGTCTCCCGCCACGATGAGGGCTCCTCCCAGCCTACGCCTTACCTTTCTGAGCGCCCAGTACACGTTGCGATGCGTGCAGCCAGGGCAAAAGGTCAATGGACGCGGGATGAGCAGGCTCTCGGCAGCACTTCTCTCCTCCTCATATTGGTCATCCTGTGTTGTAGTGTCCACACGAGTCAGGTTTCGAATGGCCCGTAACACGATATCGGTGTTCATCTCTCCCCACGCTGGGATTGTGCCAGTTCGTTTTCCGAACATCCGTGCCTGTATGCCCAGCATGCCTGCAAGTCCCCTGAATCCATCCTCAAGGAACGCGTCTACCTCCTCAACGAATAGGACGGTACTGCCGTCCCTCACATGCGACTGAATCATTCTCTTGGGGAGCGGGAATGTTGTGACCATCCCGAGAAGGGTGAGGTTCCTGTCCCCCACCATCGCCATGGCCTCCTCGGCGTACAGTCGGCTCACGCCTGACGATACTATGAGAACTGAGTCATCGCCTGGGGCAGATGACGGGACAAGATTGAACGGCGAGTCTTCAAATCGTTCAGTAACCTTGTCGATCTTTCTCAGCAGATCTCTGTGGCGGAGATGAGGGTCGGGAACATTGTACAGATGACTTGGCAGCGTGTCTGAGGGGACAGGACTGCAACTTGACGTGTTTCCGAGTTCGACGACGCCGCGAGAGTGGCTGAGACGGGTAGTGCTGCGGATCATCACGGGAATCTCGAACTCGCGGGAGAGGTCAAGTGCGTAGCTCATGATGTCCTTTGCCTGCTGGCAGGTCGAGGGTTCAAGAAGAGGAATCTCGGCCGCTCTCGCATAGAATCTTGAGTCCTGCTCATTACTTGAACTATGTCCGCGGGGGTCGTCGCAGACCACAATGACAAGACCTCCCGGTCCTGTGCCCGAGAGGTTGAGATTGAGCAAAAAGTCCGATGCGACATTCAGTCCAAGTGACTTCATGGAGCACATGGCGGGAACGCCCATCCAGCTGGCACTAGCGGCCACCTCAAGAGCCACTTTCTCGTTGGTGCTCCATTCCACGTACATGCCGGTTTCGGTGGAGAGCCGGCTGAGAGTTTCCGCAATCTCTGTGGATGGCGTGCCTGGGTATGAGGTACAGACGCCAATGCCCGCCTCTATCGCACCTCGCGCAAACGCCTCGTTGCCGCTCAACAGCATCTTTTGATGTGCATTCATAGTATGCCAGCTCTCATTCGGTCGGCGTCAGCGCATCACAAAACGTTTTCGAACAGTCGCGGTATTGTCAAAAGAAACAGAAATATACGATAGCTAGCAGCACAGTATCTCAATGACTGACTCAGGCACAGCGAAGGCCAAGCGCCTTAAGTCCGTCTTCTCGATATCCCATGACAAAGATGTCGATGGTCTGGCCTCGGCCGCAATTGTGTGGAGATATGCGCTGAAGAAGGGTCTGCAACACGACGTAGTGCTCACCGACTACGGTTCCTTCGAGGCGGTCTTTGCCAAGCTCACCGAACTTCGTGGGACACTGATAATCGTCACGGATCTGGGGCTAGACGACACTTCCCGCCCCTCCGTGATCAAGGCTCTGCGAAAGGCGATTGCACAGGACTGTCGTCTTGTCTGGCTTGACCACCACAGGTGGCCCGAGCAGTCCATCAGGGCCATATTGTCACTTCCCAATAAACCTGTGCTCAAGATCAATCACGAGTTCTGCGCCTCCGAGATTGCGTACAAGGTCTTAATGCCCAACGACGAAATCTCAAGAGAACTTGCAGTCGTTGCGCACGACACCGATTTCAATCTGCGAGAGATTGAGGCCGCAAATGCTCTGACAGATGCTGTGTCCATATTGCGATTCAGCGCAATTGATAGACGCACAGACATCACTGCGGCCCTCATGCCACTCCTGAAGGCTCTGGCCGAGGAAGGCCTGCCCGGTGTATGGGATGAACAACGTGGTCGTCTGAAGGATGACCTCTTGGAACAACGTGTCCGGCACTATCGAAGAGAGAAGGCGAAGCGAATGCGAAAGGCACTTGCAGGCCATTGTGATCTCGAGATTCATGGCCGGTTGGTCCGGATAGTCGAGATGCCTACGGGCGTCACCACAACCGACATGGGGACCTTCCTCTCAGACCCGGAGAATCTGAAGCTGGGTGACAAGACACTACCCGTGGCAGACCTCGTCGTCACTGTCGGTCAAGGTGGCAAGATTGGTTTCCGTCGTGGTCGACCGAACGTCAGGTGCGATGCTGCTGCGAAGCTGTTCGGCGGTGGAGGCCATCCCTTCGCCGCGGGCGGCGACTACGGAATGTACGACAACTTTCAAGCTGTGTGCGATGATATCTTCACGACTCTCGCTGACAACAAAGATTGGGTGGTGGAAGAAGAGTCATCCGACTAGGTCAGTGATGAGGTTTCAAACAGCGCATCACCGACATCTTCGGCCTCATTCCATAACCTGTCGAATGTCTTTATCGCGTCATCGATCATTCGGCCATGTGTCTGACGCGTGAGAAACAGTGCCACATCTGGACGGAACATCTCAGTGAGATACATCACCATGACCTCATTGTTAAGAGAATAGAACCTGTATGTCTTGCCGTGTTTGTCATGCACACGAATCTCTAGGTTGCC